>NZ_ML122570.1:0-47938 GCF_003844195.1 Rummeliibacillus sp. TYF005 | reverse complement strand
TTCTATTTACACAAAATATTTTATACTCTCCAATTATTCCAGTGAGTGCGGAAACACTTCAAGAAGGCAATTTTAAATATATTGATATAAATGGAAAAGTAGAAATTATAGGTTACGATGGGAAATCAAAAAATGTGGAGATTCCAAGTGAACTGAATAATAAGCCTGTAACGAGTATAGGGGATTACGCTTTTAATAGAAAAGATTTAACGAGCATCTCTATCCCAGAAAGCGTGACGAATATAGGTGATTATGCATTTCATGATTGTCAACTGACCAATGTCAACATTCCTGAAAGTGTGACGACAATAGGAGAAGATGCATTTGCTTATAATCAATTAAAAAGTCTCGTTATTCCCGATAGTGTAATAAGTATAGGCAATTTTGCATTTGGTTTTAATCAAATATCGGATTTAACTATTCCGAAAAGTATTAAAATAATAGGGAAGTATGCGTTTAAATCAAATCAACTAACAGATATAACAATGCCAGATAATCGTAAGACAATCATGGGCGATGGTGTATTCGATCATAATCAACTAACAAGTGTGACAATCCCTGACAATGTGACGAGTATCGGTAATTATACTTTTAGCTATAATCAGTTAAAGAGTGTCACGATTCCAGACAGTGTGACGAATATAGGAGTCAATGCCTTTAGTAATAATCAATTAACGAGTGTAACAATCCCTGATAATGTGACGAATATAGGTGGTCATGCTTTTAGCTATAATCAGTTAACTAGTGTGTTGATTCCTAGAAAAGTGGAGAGTATAGGAACTGGAGCATTTGAAAATAATCAATTAAAAAGTGTTGATATACCAGATAATGTAAAGTATATAGAGAGTTCTGCATTTGAAAATAATCTATTAACCAACGTAGTCATTCCCAAAAGTGTAATTATAATAGAGGCAGGAACTTTTGAAGGTAATCAGTTAACAAGTGTGACAATCCCAGACAGTGTAGTGAGTATAGAAAATTTNTTTTGAAGGTAATCAGTTAACAAGTGTGACAATCCCAGACAGTGTAGTGAGTATAGAAAATTTTGCATTTGAAAATAATCAATTAAAAAAAGTAGACATTCCGAATAGCGTTAAAACAATATGGGATAGTGCATTTGAAAATAATCAATTAAAAAAAGTAGACATTCCAAATAGCGTTAAAGCAATATGGGATGGTGCATTCAAAAAGAATCAACTAAAAAGTGTATCTATTCCCAATAGTGTAACTAGCATAGGGTCTTCTGCATTTAGTGAAAACCAATTAACGAATGTCACGATTCCAGAAAGCGTGACGACAATAGTGCATGATACATTTAAATCTAATCGATTAACCAATGTAATCATTCCAAATGGTGTGACGAAAATACAGAATTCTGCTTTTGATCATAATGAATTAACATCTGTCACCATCCCCGATAGTGTAACAACTATAGAGGATTATGCATTTTACAATAATCAATTAACGAGTATAACCATCCCCGATAGTGTGACGAGTTTAGGAAAGTATGCATTTAGTTCTAATCAACTAACGAGTATAAACCTTCCGAAAAGTTTAATAATAGAGAAATCTCCATTTAGTGATAATCCATTAAAAAGTGTTACCATCCCAGATGGAACTACGGAAATAGGACCATTTGCATTTGAAGGAAATAAATTAACAAGTATCACCATTCCTGATAGTGTAACACGTATATACGATTCTGCATTTGAAGATAATCAGTTAACGAACGTCACCATTCCGAATGGAGTAAAGAAAATTGGATCATTTGCATTTAAGGGGAATCAACTCTCTAGTCTCCTTATCTCGAATAGTGTAACGAAAATAGGAGATTATGCATTTAAAAATAATCAACTTACGAGCGTCATTATTCCTAATAGTGTAACAAGTATAGGAGATGGTGCATTCAGTAATAATATCTTGTTAAATGTATCTATTCCCAATAGTATAACTGAAATTTCGGAGAGTACATTTAATCAAAATAGATTAACGAATGTAGATATTCCGGAAAGCGTAACGAAAATAGGAGACCATGCATTTAGTAATAATCCATTAACGAGTGTTACTATTCCTGATAGTGTAACGCGATTTGGCTTGGATACTTTTGATTATAGATTAACTGATTATCCCACTCAAATTAAAGATTTACATGCAAGTATCATCGAATCAGATTCTTTAAAACTTAAATGGAAAAAACAAGATGTAACGGGCTATCAAGTTTTCAGGTATGATACGGACAGCAATAGCTATAAACTTTTCGAAACTATTTCAAGGAATATAGGTAGCTATACAATGAGCAACTTACGTGCCGGAACAACATATCGCTATAAAGTTCGATCATTTAAAACGTTGGGGATATTGAATTACTACGGTACGTTAAGTAGTGAAATTGCAATTACGACCAATCTTCCTCAGGTAAAGAATCTTGTTATTTCTAAGAGAAGTAGTAATTCCTTAAAACTAACTTGGTCTAAACAAAATGATGTAACGGGTTACAAAATCTATCAATATGATAGTAAAAACAAATTGTTAAAAACTATTACAAGTAAGTCAAACAGTTACGAATTATCAAAGCTTACTCCTGGAACAACGTATCAATTTAAAATTCGTTCTTATAAAACGAATGGTAAAACGAATCAGTACAGACCCTACAGCGATGTCTTAAAGACCACTACTAATCCAGGAACTGTAGTATCGAGCGTTAAAAAAGATAAAGCACACAGTATAAAAGTAAACTGGAAGAGTATTGCTTCATCTAGTGGATACCAAATTCAATATTCCACTAGTAGCAAATTTGCAAGTAGTAAAACAAAAAGCGTCACAATAGCAAGTAAAAATACGGTAACTAAAACAATAAAAAACTTGAAAAAAGGCAAAAAATATTATGTGAAAGTAAGAGCGTATAAAACCTTATCTGGTAAATCATATTACGGCTCTTGGAGTACTATAAAAAATGTAACTGTGAAATAGGGTGAACACGATGCAAGATAGAAGAGAACACATTAACCTCTTCTATCTTTTTTTAATAGAGTCTTTAAAACTCATTTCTTTTTATATAAATTTAAAATTTGTATGAATATACAGTCGGATTCCTTTTGAGAACTATAAAATTATAAACACATTTATAAAGCTGAGGGATATCTTTTAATCATTCAATCTTTTAAAGTATAAAGCAGGAGTTTTCGGTATTTGAGTAGAATATGTATAGTATTTGAAAAGTGTTTGGAGGTCGCTATGTTGCTATTATTTTTTTGATATATATCATCTACTAACTAACTAAAAATAATTTTGGAGTTTATTAGTGACGGCGTTCTATCTGCTTACATTCCGTTACTAGAAGTATTACCAAAATACAAAAATAAAGGAA
Organism: Rummeliibacillus sp. TYF005; assembly: GCF_003844195.1. NCBI lineage: Bacteria > Bacillati > Bacillota > Bacilli > Caryophanales > Caryophanaceae > Rummeliibacillus > Rummeliibacillus sp. TYF005. The sequence goes on along the minus strand of NZ_ML122570.1, from coordinate 44,571 downwards.
TTGGCAAAGAATTAGTAAAATGAATGTTACAAGAACTGGACGAAATTTATATGATAGATTTATGTTGCGATGAAGACTTAATTCCTTATTATGAGAAGTTTGGGATGATTCGATCAAATGCAATGCTTTTAAGAAATTACCAAATGCAGTCGGGGAATTCAGACAAATAATTTGGATGAGTGGGCTGCATTCACATATAGTATTTAAAACTGTAGCACAAATCAAAGACGGGTTTGTGCTATTAGTAATTATAAGGCATTGTAAAAAGATTATAGTAAATTTCAGCCACAAGGCAAGAGGTGAAAAAATGCATTTTCAAAAGATACTAGAAACTACTCCATTAGTTAAAAACCCTAAAAGTATCATTCAAAGACACGCTGTTAAAGCAATAATTATTCATGAAAATAAAATTCTACTAATTCAAACAAATAAGGGAGACTTTAAATTTCCTGGTGGCGGTGTAGAAGAAAACGAAAACCATATTGAAGCATTATTGAGGGAAGTTAGAGAAGAAACTGGTTACATAAACTTTATCGTGAAAGATTTTTTTGGAATTGTTATTGAACGAAAAATAGACAAATTTAAAAGTGATCATTTATTTCAAATGAATTCCTACTATTACATATGTGCATTAAAGAACAAAGAAACAGTTCATCAGGAGTTAGATGCATATGAAACTCTTCAAGAATTTAAGCCAAAATGGGTTAATCTTGAAGAAGCCATAAACCAAAATGAAACCCTATTCACATATCCTGAGATGAATAATTGGTTAAAACGTGAAACACTTGTTTTAAATGAAGTGAAGGAACTGGCTATAAAAAGAAATAAAATGACCATAAAGAGAAATAAATAAGCTCTAAACGGAAATAAACACATACAAAAAAGAGATAAATAGCTATCAAAAAGAAATAAAACATCGAAAAAAAGAAATAAACTCTGTTCAACCTAAAAGAGCAATCGGTTTTTATTTGGAATACTTCATAAGAATTTGCAAAGTCTATTCTTATGGAGGTGGTAAACATGAACGAAAATCAAAAAATGAGTAAACAATTGAGCAAGGATTTCAATAATAAACAAGCAACTCGTGATCAACAATCTAGAGATTTCAATCAGGAATTTGCGAATGAGCCATTGACTGCAACCGAAAAGTTAAATAATAAAAAGACAAAGAAAAGACAATAGAATGAAATAAAAGGGCCGTCTCGAAAGTCGTAAATGTACGATTTTTGAGTATGGCCTTTTATAAATTTATTTAAGTTACTGTAAATATTGTAAATAATTATTGATTATGTTGAATCAAAAAATTAGATGGGGTAACTTCATAATAGCAAAGTTTGCTAGTAATCTCTGACATACATAGTGCAACTATTCAAATAATGAAGGAAGACTTAGATGGCGAGAGATAAAATATGAAATATAGAACAATGCTCAGAGGTGATAGCATACCAGAAAGAATATAGCGCATTTCGAAATTCGAAAGTGGGGTAGTGATGAAAAAGCAAGCGGAAAATAAGTGGAAGAGATGGTTGGAAATTTGGATGGTTGCAACAAAACTAGGGATGACATCTTTTGGTGGTCCAATAGCACATCTTGGTTATTTTCATGAAGAGTATGTCAGGAGAAAAAAGTGGATCAACGAGAAAAACTATGGGGATCTCGTTGCCTTGAGTCAATTCTTACCGGGTCCAGCAAGTAGTCAGGTAGGCATTGGGATAGGCGTTGCGCGTGGGGGAATTGTTGGAGGAATAATATCGTTTCTTGGATTTACCTTACCGTCTGTTATAGCACTCATCTTTTTTGCGTCTTTACTTCAAATTTATGATATTAGAGATGCTGGCTGGCTAAGTGGATTAAAGATTGTAGCGGTTGTAGTTGTAGCTCATGCGGTAATAGGAATGGTTCAACATCATGCGCCTGACATTCAGAGAAAAACGATTGCGTTGTTCGTATTAGTAGTTACACTTATTTGGCAAACTGCATTTACTCAAATTGGTGTGATTTTAATAGCAGGAATTGTTGGATATTTTCTTTATAAAAATAAATCCATAAAAGAAGGACAAACAAACGTATCGCTTTTTCCTATTTCAAAACGTCTTGGATATTTAAGCTTAGCGTTATTCTTTATATTGTTAATTTTTCTTCCTATTCTAAGTAGATTAATATCTAGTAATTGGATTAGTATGTTTGATAGTTTTTATCGTGCAGGGGCCCTAGTTTTTGGAGGGGGGCATGTTGTATTACCATTGTTAGAACAGGAATTTGTGCCAACTGGTTTACTCAGCACACAAGAATTTTTGGCTGGTTATGGTATCACCCAGGCAGTACCAGGGCCGTTATTTACGTTTGCGGCATACATTGGAGCTGTTATGAACGGCTGGCAAGGTGGAATATTTGCGACATTTGCGATATTCTTGCCTGCATTCCTTTTGATCATTGGGTCGTTACCAATTTGGGATGCGCTTCGTACAAATTCAAAGGTTAAGGGAGCTCTGCTTGGAGTAAATGCTTCTGTTGTCGGTATTTTAATCTCCGCACTATACACGCCAATATGGACCAGTGCGATTAAATCATCTATGGATTTTGCACTGGCAGCAATTCTATTCTTCATGTTAGTATATTGGAAGCTTCCGCCTTGGGTAATTGTGCTAACAGGAGCAGTTGGTGGTTTCATAATTTCATATCTTTAATACGTAAATAAAAAAATGGCACAAAACTGAAATATCAGTTTGTGCCACTTTGAATAAATGCTTATTTTGCTGTTTTGTCTTCTTCAACTTGTGCTGGTGTTACTTTAACTCGTTTTAAGAATAAAGATAAGACAAGTGCTACAATTGTAATGATCATAGCGATGAAGAATGAGAAGTTAATACCTTCTACCATGGCTTTGTTAGCTAAATGTTTAGCAACTTCTTTACCATATTTGGCCATTTGAACTTCTGTCATTTGTTCACCGTTTTGAGCAGCTTCCATTGCTTTTTCTTTTACTTTTTTCGCAACAGTTGCTTTAATGTCTAGGTCGTCTGCTTCGCTCTTTGTACGGTTTGTCATGATTGTGATCATAACTGCAGAACCGATTGCACCTGCAACTTGTTGAAGTGTGTTGTTAAGTGCTGTACCATGTGGATTTAAACGTTGTGGTAATTGGTTTAAACCATTTGTCATGATAGGCATCATTACCATTGACATACCGAACATACGAACAGTGTATGCAATGATTAAGTAAGTGTAAGTAGTATCTAATTTTAATTGTGATAAATAGTAAGTTGCAATGGATACAATTGCTAAACCAACTACTGCTAAAGGACGAGGACCAATACGGTCAAATAATTTACCAGTGATTGGTGACATAAGCCCCATTACAAGTGCTCCTGGTAACATCATTAATCCAGCGTCTAATGGTGAAATACCACGAACATTTTGTACATATAATGGAGTTAAGATCATACCAGAGAACATCGCCATTGAAATAACTACTGAGATTATGCTACCCATAGCGTACATTGGGTGTTTGTATACTTCCATGCTTAGAAGTGGTTTTTCAAGTCGTAATTGACGAAGTACAAAGATGATTAAAGCTATTGTACCAATTGTGATAGTACCCCAAACTTCGAATGCATTCCAACCTGCAGATGAAGCAGTAGAGAATCCATATAACAGGCCACCAAAACCAATTGTAGATAAGATGATGGATAATACATCGACTGTAACAGGTCTTGTTTCCATTACATTATCGAATTTAAAGATTCCCAATAATAATGAAATTACAGCGAATGGTAAGATAACAATGAATAAGTAGTGCCATGAGAAATGCTCAACTAAGTAACCAGATAATGTAGGACCGATGGCTGGTGCCATGATCATAACAAGACCGAAGATTCCCATTGCTGCCCCACGTTTTTCAACAGGGAAGCTAACTAACATAATATTCATTAATAATGGACCCATTACTGATGCGCCAAGAGCTTGAATCATACGAGCTGCTAGTAACACACCAAAGCTTGGTGCCCAAATCGCTAATGCTGTACCGATTGTGAAAATCGTCATTGAAGTGACGAATAATGTTTTATTTTTGAAGCGCGTAATTAAAAATGCACTAGCTGGTACAAGTACACCACTTATTAACATGTAACCAGTTGCTAGCCATTGAACAGTTGATGCTTCAACATCAAAATCCTTCATAATAGAAGGAAGCGCTACGTTTAAAAGCGTATTGTTTAAAAACGCTACGAATGCCCCGACGAATAATATTGCAATCATCAAGTAAGGGGGCTTTTTATGTGTTGTGTTCATGCTTAAATCCCTCTTATCCTATTTTTATATTTTAAGTTTACTTGATTTATTTTATACTCGCAGTTCAATTATTGCAAGAAAAATATAGAGAGGGTATTGGAAACCTTAATAGAAAGGGCTTTCATAATTATAATGTTAGTCCATTCACTTGCCGGTTCGTGTAGAAATAGGGTAAAATTAAACTGTTAGTTCAACTTAATATACTAAAAAAAGGTGAATATATGAACAACCGTAAGCGACAAATTATTAAGGCTTGTGTAAAATTATTCTCTGAAAAAGGTTTTACGGAAACATCGATTCAAGATATCTTGGATGAAGCTCAAATTTCAAAAGGGACGTTCTACAACTATTTCCCATCTAAAAAAGAATGTTTAATAGCTATTTTAGATATTGGACGAAAAGAAACGAATGTACGCAAAATCAAAGCTTTAACAGGAAAAGAAAAGAACGACAAGAATGTACTTGCCGCTCAACTGATTTCTTCTCTGCAGGTGAATAAAGAACAAAATCTATTGCCAATTTTTGAATCTATTCTACATTCTGGTGATAAGGAGTTAAAACAATTAGTCGATCAAATGCTTCTACAAGAGATAAATTGGACTGCTCGTCGACTATTAGACATCTACGGTCTTAAATTGGTTCCCTATCATTATGATGCGGCTATTCTTTTGTTCGGTATGATGCATCAAATGTTTCATATTGGAAAGATCATTGGTTATCCACGTGGAAATGTCACTGATAGTGTAAACTTTGTTCTCACTCAACTTGATGCGATTATACCAGAGCTGATTAAAAAACAAAAAACAATGCTTGGTACGTATTTTGAAGATTATATTAAGGAACATACGTTTGTTGAGACCGTCGATCAACAAGAGCTATTGAAACAAGTTACAGGTTTTAAAGCATATTTGGAAAAGCTGAGCTTTCAACAAAACGAGTATCTGGATTATTTAATCGAAGAACTAGGAAAAGAAAAGCCACGTTTTCATATTTTAAGTGTTGTAGCATTCCAATTTTACAATAGTTTTCGCGATACCGTGCATGCACCAGAAGCAATCGAAATTACTAATCATATTTGGCAATTATCGAGGGATAAAAATCAAAAAAATGCATGATATACAAAATAAAAAGAACAGATGTTATCTCCATTAGAGCATTTTCAAAGCACGTATATTTTCTATATACAAAGTTTTGAAGGTGTTTTTCTTTGGACAAATTTTATGAAATCAGTCTTGCTATTAAGAAGGCGATACCTGCAGCGATACCTCCGACTAATGTTGTTTGGAAAGCACTCTTAAATGGGTTTGCACCTGTAAAACGTCCTTTTACAAATCCGAAGATAAACAAAGCGATAAGTGTCATAATGACGGAAAGAAGTAAAGCTGAATTTGCATTTTGAATTAGCATGTAGGGGAACAAAGGAATAAGACCGCCAACTATATAAGAACCGCCAATGGTAGCGGAGCTTGTTAATGCACGCTTTGGCTCCGGTTTTTCTAGTCCAAGTTCATACTTCATCATGAAATCGACCCATTTATCAGAGTCTTTACTCATAGCTTCAACTGCTTCATTAACTGCAGATTCAGGTAGATTCCATTCACGTAATATTTCTGCCACCTCTTCGCGTTCTCGATCCGGCAATTCCACAATTTCTCTTCTTTCACGCTCAAGTTCGGAAGCATAGTGCTCTTCATCTGTACGTGCTGCAAGGTAACCACCGAGTCCCATCGCAATTGACCCAGCAGCAATTTCAGCTACACCCGCTACAACAACTAGATTTGCATTTGAAATACTGCCTGAAAGTCCAGCAGCAAGTGCGAAGGGTACAGTCAATCCATCAGACATACCGATCACAATATCACGAATGAAATCAGATGCCATAAAATGTTTTTCTTCATGTGTTGTTTTAGTACTTTCAGTTTCAGACATAAAAATCTCCCTTTTTTAATAAACGATCTCTATAAATTAAACGATAATAAATACCCATTCATTTCCTAGAAAATAAAACATGGTGCATTTCCAATTGAATAGCACCATGTTTTCTTTTAATATGTATTATTTTCATTATGACATACAATAAAATACACAAATATGTCTTATTGTAATTGATATTTTATAGAAGTAATTAGATTATATTTAAAATATAATTAAAGAAAACAGGAGATTTTATACATGAAAGTTTTAATCGTAGATGATGAAGAAAAGATTACTAATGTATTGGTATCTTATTTTGAAAAGAATGGAGATATCACTTATGTTGCACATACTGGCGAGTCAGCTATTCAAATAGTAGATGAGGTACCGCTGGATATGATTATTTTAGATTTAATGTTAACCGATATGGCTGGTGAAGATATATGTCAATACGTGAAATTAAATTACGATATTCCAGTAATAATGCTTACGGCCAAAATCTCAATTGATGATAAGCTAAAGGGATTTGAATTAGGTGCTGATGATTATGTAGTAAAACCATTTCACCCTAAAGAAATTATAGTGAGAGCAGAGAGGTTATTACCTGAATCACGTAAAAAACAAATCATTCAATTTGGACAGTTAGTAATTCACAAAAATGAAAGACAGGTATTATTAAATCAAGAAAGTCTTCAACTAACACAACATGAATATAGCATTTTACTATTACTAGTTGAAAATCCTAAAAAAGTCTTTAGCCGAGAGGATATTATAAAAAAGATATTTGGATTTGATATGGATATAAATCTTCGGGTAGTTGATCAACATATTAAGAATATCCGTAAAAAAATAAAGGATAACTACATTCAAACTGTTTTCGGACTAGGTTATAAGATGAATGAAAAGGTTGAAAAAGATGAAATTTAACATAAAAGTTGCATTTATAATAGCGATTTTCACTTTAAGTATGCTTTTAATGATTACGGGCATTTTGCTTTATAAAGGGCATGAACATTTAATGATGCTACATATAACAGATTCTCAAGAAGTCATCCACCATTTTGATATGGCCTTAAGAGAGACGGCATTTTGGTCTATAGCGGTATTGCTCGTTGTCATACTAATTTCAAGTTTATTGATCGCACGTGCATTGGCACGGCCTATTCAAGAAATGAATAATTTCGCTTTATTACTTGTACAGGGAAAGCGGAATTTACATATAACATATACAATCGATGATCAAATTGGACAATTAGGACAATCCTTATTAAAACTAGACGAAACATTAGAAACCTATGAGCTTCGCCGAAAGGAAATGACACAAGATCTTGCTCATGAAATTCGAAATCCACTAGCTTCGATTAAAAGTTATTTGAGTGCATTTGAAGATGGAGTTTGGACAGCGACTCCTGAACGTTTGCAAGCATGTGTGGAAGAAATTGATCGACTCATCCTCCTTGTTGGAGAATTAGATACCCTGAATGATATTAATAGTCCAACGTTTAAAGTTGTGAAGAAAGAAGAAACAATCGAAAATTTAATAGAGAAAGCTGTGATAGGAATTGCCAGTGAGTTGCTTGAAAAAGATATCCAGCTAGAATTGGATTTAGATTCATCAATCCATGCGCATGTAGACGAGCTTAGATTAAATCAAATTCTCCATAATATTATTAAAAATGCCATGTACCATGTTCAAAGAGAAGGCTTAATCCTCATTAAATTATTTAAAGAAAGTAACTACTTTATCATTCTTATCCAAGATAACGGAGTAGGTATGGATTTAGAAACAAGTAAAAAGATTTTTCAGCGAAATTATCGAGGGGAAAATCTCTATCCCGGTAGTGGAATTGGAATGACCATAACGAAAAAACTTGTTGAGGCACACGGTGGAACGATTACAGTAAAAAGTCATGAAAATGAAGGAACAACTTTTTATATAAAAATGCCTCTTTCTACATAATTTCTACACAACTCTTTCGTATGATCGTTGCGAAAGGACGTGTTGATGTATGAAGAAAGTGGCATTAGCAAGTATGATAATTAGTCTTGGGTTACTTAGTGCTTGTAGTGAAAGTAATAGTGATCATTCTTCCAGTAAAGACATGAAGGGAATGGATCATTCATCTATGAATATGGGGGGCATGGACCACACCAATATGGATATGAGCCATGAATCCATCACAGAGTTAAACAGTAGCCTTGGAGAAAATGAATTAACGTTTCCGAAAATGCTTGGACCAGACCAAAAGAAGAACAATTCAATTTCATATACAGTTCGAGCACAACAAGGTACTTCTGAAATTTATGATGGGGTTAAAACGATGACATATGGATATAATGGTAACTTTTTAGGCCCTGTTATTCGCCTCGAAAAAGGCATGAACGTCAACATTCATTTAGTAAATGATTTAGATGAAGAAACTACTTTCCATTGGCATGGACTTGAAATTCCTGGAAACGAAGATGGCGGTCCACATAAAGTATTAAAACCAGGAGAAACAAAGACCATTCACTTTAAAGTGAATCAAGAAGCAGCAACACTTTGGTTCCATCCACATCCAATGCATGAAACAGGCAAACAAGTATATAAAGGCTTAGCAGGATTGCTTTATATTGATGATCAGAATAGCGAGAAATTAGATATTCCAAAATCATATGGAGAAGACGATCTACCAATTATTCTTCAAGATAAAACATTTACAAAAGATAAACAACTAGATTATGACAAAGTGTTGAATGAAGATGGAACGACAGGGGACACGCTGTTAATCAATGGAGTTGTAAACCCAAAACTAACAATCGAGCGAAAAAAAGTTCGATTACGCATTTTAAACGGTTCTAATATGAGGAATTATACGTTACATTTTAATAATGATATGGAATTCCAACAAATCGCAAGTGACGGTGGTTTCTTAAATAAACCTACTACAACAAATGAGATTGAAGTTGCACCTGGAGAAAGAGTAGAGGTCATTGTAGATTTAACAAAAGTGAAGGAAAATGAAGTTTCTCTAGTCAATGAAGACAAGAAAACAATTTTACCAATTCATCTAAAAGGAACCGTAAATCATTCCAAAACAGTAGAAACTGTAAACCAATTAAATTCTATTCGTACTACCGATGATATGAAAAACAAAAAGGTCACAAAAACAATAAAACTGGCGGGCATGATGAACAATGTGACGATTAATGATAAGAAGTTTGACCCAAATCGAATCGATTTTACACAAAAGGTAAATGAAACGGAAGTTTGGGAAATTGATAATGTAAAAGATGCAATGGGGGGGATGAACCATCCATTCCACATCCATGGCACACAATTCCGAGTGATCTCAATTGATGGTAAAGAACCACCGGCAAATTTATCTAGTTTAAAAGATACGATTTCATTGAAACCGGGTCAAAAAGCAAAAATTGCTGTGAAGTTTACACAAAAGGGAATCTATATGTTCCATTGCCATATTCTTGAACATGAAGATAATGGCATGATGGGACAAATTAAAGTTGACTAGACAATATACTTAGAAATAAAAAGCAATAAGCCATTTTGATACATCTTGTCAAAATGGCTTATATTTATAAATTGAAAGGATACTTACCCCTGAATTTCTTTGATACTTTTTCCGCCTAAAAAAGCATGTCCTGTTCTAAGCTTATCTACCGTTTGGAATCCATATTTTTGATATACTTTTTCGATTGATTCATTTATTGGAAATACCCAGAGTTTCTCTAGACCGTTATTCGTAATTTCTTTTTGTACAAATTGAATGAGTTCACCTACGAAGCCTTTTCCTCTATATTCTTCGAGTGTCGCAACACTCTCTAATCGAGCTTGATGATTATGTTCAAAAATACATGCTGTTGAGCAAGGGGTTCCATCATATCGAAGAAGATAGTGTGTGAAAGAAGGATGATTGAATTGTTCTTCGAAGACTTTCTGTATGATTTCTTTTCCACCAAATTCCTTGATGCTAGACTCGATTTCTAATGCTTCTTGATAATTCTTTTTGGTAACCTTTTCAATAGAGGTTAGTTTTCTTTTTTCGATTTTAATAACTTGATTGTCCCATAACTGAACAGGACTAATGAGTTCTTCATAGCCAAAATTATTTGACTTAAGCTCAGAGATTAAGTCTTGTTGGACATCTAAATTATAGATATAAAATCTAGGTATGATATTTCTAGAAATATAAAAATCTTTGACTTCATCAAGGATTTGTTTTGGATCATGAAAAGAATCGCTTATATGCGCATGATTTGCATCATAATAATTTGGTTGGTTTTCATTGCAAAAAAAAGCACCCCAGGAAGTATCGAATCGTTTCGTAAAGGTTTCCAAGTATGCGAAATCAAGTAATAGAATATCTTTTAAATTTAACATATTATTAGTCTCCTATATTTTATTTGAATAATTGAAATAGAGAATATAACTATATTTTTCATTCTCTAGAATTTATTTTCAATTGTCCAGTCGATTTTAACATTTAATTTCTTGCAATTGTAAATATTATAAATGATTCTTCTTATCGTTATATCTATAATTTTCCTATTTATGGTATCATTACTGAAAGATTGGCGGTGTAATAAAGTGAAAAATATCATTTTGGGGATTTTTATTGGGGTTTTAATAGGTGAGATTGTATACGATTTTTTCTTTAAAGGTGAATTTAGTTTATTTCACATTCTCTTTTTAACAATTGCCATAAGCTTCGGTTTTTACTTTGCTAGACTAATAAATAGTTATAGATTGTAGTAGTTGAGGTGATAAATTGGACTAAAGTATTTATAGTTATGTATTCTAATAGAAGATAAAAAACTAGCAAATGCTGAAAGATAAATCTTTTGGCTAAAATAAATAATATCAAAGGAGGAAGACATGGAAGTTTTTGCAGAATATTTATCAGGTATCGATAATCCAGATCACCGCGAACGAACAGAAGAAATTTTGACATGGGTTGCTAGCAAGTATCCAAATTTAGAACCACAAATCAAGTGGAATACACCAATGTTCACAGATCATGGAACATTTATCATTGGCTTTTCCACATCGAAGAATCATATGAGCATTTCCCCAGAAGAAGCTGGCATTGCACACTTTGCCGATGACATTACCAATGCTGGCTACACTCACACAAAAGGCTTGTTCCGAATTCTGTGGAAAGAACCTGTAAATTACGAATTGCTTGAGGAAATAATAGAATTTAATATTCAGGATAAAGCAGGAGATATGAATTTTTGGCGGAAATAAACTATTGCTCCTAAAAGTACATCAATTTTGTTAGAGTGAAATTGACTAGAACAGCTGTGTCAACACTAAACAATACAACTTTTATGAGGAATGTAGCTTGAATTCTTTAGGGGTTATGTACCCAAATGTTTTGTGTATTTGACAATAACATAATCATTTAATTCAAAAGACAGTGACAGCGGGTAAGCATCTAAAGTTAATTTAGAGTAAAAAGGAACCGATTAATTCCCATGAGGAAGTCGGTTCCTTTTCACTTAGAATTATTATTCAATGTTTTCAAAGTCCTCAATGGTTTTCTTGAATTTGGTTTGCGTTTCAAGAATTGATTTTTGTAAATTATCGGTGATAGCATTTATCCTTTTTACTTCTTGTGTGATGTTTTCTATATTGCTATCTACTTGACTAATTGAATCTGAGACATTTCCCGCTAATCTACGAACTTCATCCGCTACAACCTTAAAGCCTCTACCATATTCCCCTGCACGAGCGGCTTCAATGGCTGCATTTAATGCCAGCATATTCGTTTGAGAAGCTATATTGCGTATTAATTTAGATACTTCACTTATTAAATCGGTTTGCTCTTTTAATGAATGAATCGTTTCCATTTTTTCTTTAGAATTTGCAACGACCAAATCTACTAATTCTACTGGCATATTTTTTAATTGAGAAATGATTTCTGTTGTTTTGTTTTCACGTTCTGTAATATCCGTAGCAATTTTAAGGACAGCTTCTACCTGACCAGTCTCATTTAAAATAGGCATATAAGTAGCTTCAAACCATAGTAAATTCCCTCTTTTCCCAACTCTTTCAATTTTTTCTTGAAACTTGATGCCTTTGGAGAGACTTTCCCATAATTCAAGATATTCTTTGCTATTTACATATTCTTCAGTACAGAATTGTCTATGGGACATATTTTTCATTTCATTAACAGTGTATCCCAAAGTTCGTGCGAAATTATCGTTTACCCAAATTACTTCTTTATTTAAGTTGAATTTTATCATTGCTAAATTGGATTCTAAAGCCGATAAAATCGATTTTTGTGTGCTTGTATTGAAATTTACAATGGCGTTCATTGGTAGAAATCTCCCTTATGAATGTATTAAATGGGCTTGTATAAAATATTATATAACCTTTTTACTATTTTTTATATTAATAACCATTATAGAACATTGAGAAGTGGCCACTTAATTTACAATTCAAGAGTCAAAGAAAATATCTCTTTAAATAGATTCTTAAATACAGATTACTGTAGCATTTTTAATATGTTTTACTTAAGTTAGATAATATCATTTTATATATTTTACAATCGGTACATTTAATGACATGATTTTTTGAAAATAATTTTTTGAAAAATTATAAAACTTTTTTATGATACTTTACGAATATATGGTTGTAAAAGGATGTGAGTATGTGTTCAATGTAGAAGAGCGGTGGATCCGACGTATTCAAAAGGATGAGCATGAAGAAAGTTCAAATAAGCTAATTCAGAAATATTATAAAGAAATTTTTGCTTATACATACAATCGGGTGTTTGACCAGCAGCTAGCGATGGATTTGACGCAGGAAATTTTTATTCGTACATTGCAATCGATTAATAGTTTTGATGAAAAGAAAGCTTCTTTTCGAACATGGCTGTATCAAATTGCGCAAAATCATTGCACGGACTATTTTAGATCAAAAGCTTTCCAAACATCAAAGCAGACTGATGTTGTAGAGCAAATAGAGCTTGATGGTGAAGATGAAGTGGTTTCGCTTGTGCTTCATAATCAGCAACTAGTAGAAATTCAAAGTGCATTACAATCATTCGATGAACAAGAACAGCAAATCATACATGGGAAATTGATAGATGATTTGACGTTTATACAGCTAGCAGAAAAACTGCACATTCCATTGTCTACGGTGAAAACGAAATATTATAAAGCCATCAAACATTTAAAAAGAGAATTGGAGGTGCTTCATAAATGAAGGAGCATGATTTTATTCCTTATCCTACAGACGAGGAAATTAAAAATCAAATTACATTAATTGTTGAGAAAGGTTTACCTAAACAGAAATCCTTTTTTAGTGAAATAAAAGGATTATACAAACAAATGGGCTGGCGATATATGTTTCCAAATCAAAATGAGTGGATATTTACTGTCATCGCAATTGTGGCTCTGTTCTTGTTGGTTGGTTTTACATTCGGAAGTGAAGGGGATTTTACGGCAACAAGGATTGCGATATTTTTTATGATTTCGCCGTTTGTATTTATGAGTCTGTCTCTATTTAGTTTTTATGATAAACGAGAAGCACATACATTTGAGTTAGAAATGACAACTAAATTTACAGTTTTCCAGGTGATTGGTGTACGCATGCTAGCATTTAGTAGTATGGCGATTTTATGTAATACGAGTCTTGCATTGTGGCTTGCCTATATGAATGAATTAGCCTTTATGCGTTTGTGGCTACTGTCGTTAACAGGTTTATTTCTATTCGCAACAGGTTTGTTAGTCTTGTTGCATACAGGTCAGGTACTCCCAAAAGTCATTGGGTATGTTAGTGGCTGGGTTGTTGTAAATAGCGGGTTAGTCTGGTTAGCGGATGAAGCTTATGTACAGGTAGTTCTAACATTACCTACAGTTATTTACGGGGGATTAGTTGTCATTTTAATAGTTCTATTTTGGTTGGCATTAAAAAGAATGTATTTACGAAAACAGGAGGGCGTATTGCTATGTTAAAGGTAGAAAATATTAGCAAAAAATATAAAGATTTTCTGGCATTGACGGATTTGAACTTGCAATTTGAAAAAGGGATTTATGGGTTACTTGCACCAAATGGAGCTGGGAAGACAACGTTGATTAAAATGCTTGTGACATTGATTTCCCCAACATCAGGCGCAATCTATTTAAATGGGCAACCGATTACAGCGATGGGAGATGCGTACCGTGAACAGGTAGGTTATTTACCGCAGCAGTTCGGTTTTTATAAGCATTATTCACCAGCCCAGTATTTACGCTATTTAGCTGCGTTAAAAGGGATGGATCATCGGTTAGTGGAAAAGCGGATTGATGAGGTACTTCAGGTTGTCGCATTGTCAGATGTGAAAAATAAAAAAATGCGAAAGTTTTCAGGGGGAATGATTCAACGTGTTGGTATTGCACAGGCGCTTTTAGCAGATCCCCACATTTTAATTTTAGATGAGCCAACCGCTGGGCTTGATCCAAAAGAACGTGCTCGTTTTCGTCAGCTGCTTTCGGAGCTTGCACGCGATAAAATCATACTTATTTCAACGCATGTCGTGTCTGACGTTGAATCAATTGCAAACGAAATCGTGATGATTAAAAATAAGAAACTTTTGTATAAAGCGGATCCTGCAACGATATGCCAGACATTAAATGGTAAAGTTTTTGAAACAACGATGCCGTTCGAGAACTTTCAAAGCTTCCGAAAGCAATATTTAACTTTATCAGAAAAGCAGGAGAATGGGCAAATGCTTGTCCGCTTTTATACAGAACAAGTGCCACTAAATCATTGGCATCAAAGCTCGCCGCAATTAGAGGATGTGTTTTTAGTAGCGTACGAGGATGAGCAGAAAGGGTGAGAGCAATGTATATAACATGGCTTGAAATGAAAAAAGCTTTGTTGTCACCTGTAATCTTGATTCTCCTACTTTTAATGCTTGCCTTAAATTTATTCTTAATCATTAGTAACTCACATCATAAGGAAGAGCTGAAAATTGTAAATGACATTGTGGAAACATACGGTCTGGCCTTTGATGATGAGGTGCTCGCGACAATGGAGGGAGATCTTTTAAAAAGTGCCCAACAATTAGGTGGTACGGATACAGCCGCGTTTTTAGAGGCTATGACATATGAGAAGTATGAACAGGCAAATGTGTCCGATCAAAAACAAATAGATGAAATTAGCTTGAAATTCACCTATCTTCAAGTGGCAAAAGGTTTAGAGGCACGTTATGAGGCGATTGATTTAAGTAAAGAAAAAGAAGCCTTTTTACAGCAATACGCGATGCCAGGCTGGTTAGAGAAAAAGATGGTAGCAGAGTTTAATGACTGGGAAAGTCGTTATGATGAAATTGTCGCTAAGAACGAATATAAGAAATGGTTTTTCTTAAGTAATTATCGAATGCATTCAGAGCTATTTCGTACGCATATGAAAACGCTAGCAGTTGAAGGGGTATTATTAGTCGTGCTATTGACAGCGTTCATTACGAATTATGAGTTCGAACATCGCACACAGCTAGTCATATACCCTACTAAAAAGGGGAGAAAACTTTTATTAAATAAAGGGTTAGCAAGTTTGCTAGCAAGCTTCATTGTGTTAACGGTTTTGTTTGGCGGGACGTTGGCTACATATTTTACCGTCTACGATTATTCAACTGTTTGGCAGGCTTCGATTAGCAGCGGCTTCAATTGGGAGTACCAATTACCATACATAACATGGTGGGACTTGTCTGTTGGGCAGTATTTCGTGCTAGCGCTAGGTATTTTACTAGTGGTCTTAATTATTGTCGTGCTGCTAACATATGCGATTGCCGTATTTGTGAAAAATAGCTATTATACATGGATTATTGGTGTGCTATTACTTATGGCAATGTTTATTGTGCCCGCGTATTTTTCAAATAGTGTCATTTTGTGGCTATCGTCTTTCAATATTTCGATGTTGTTAATGAATCCACATGAATATTTTGATGGTGGCAGGATGTTTATGGAGACACAGTACCATGAAGTGTGGACGTTGGTTATATGGTTATCCATTGCTAGCATCGCTGTGTGCTGGGCCATTCATTATTTCAATCGGAAGGATGTCATGTAAGATGAAGTTATTTTTTTACGAGGTACGTAAAATATTTTCCTGGAAGTTGTTACTGCTCATTTTATTAGTAAACGTATTACTTTTTAAGTTGTTAATAGAGTTTGATTTAGACTATTTTCCAAATGGAAGGCCTACAGGCGATCATTTTGACATTGAACAACAAATTATTCCTATGTTCGGTGCCGAGTGGGATGAAGAAGAGCTATCAGAGTTACAGGGGATGTATGATGCAGAGGTGGCGGATGCGGACGCTTATTTAGCAAACGATCCAGAAGCAGTTGCGGTTGGCATGGATAGTTATGAAAAATTTAAGAACTATGATTACGAGAATGAGGAGCAAAAAGCGTACCATGATAAAATTTTTTTTGATAGTGATGAAGATTTTCCGTGGCGCCTTCAAACATACGAGTGGTATTTCACGGAATATCAGTCTAGAGAAGAGTCGATTATTACTTATATGAACGATGTATCTGAAGGCCAGAAAAAGAGACTGCAGCAGCTTTTAGATGAAAAGCGATTTGCTTTTTATTCAGATGTTGTAACAAATAATTTTAAAACATATAAGACATCGATTGCGATTGCGATTTTTGTCAGTATAGCCATCCTAATCTCACCGATTTTTATTCGAGATAAAATAGCGAATGTTCAGCCGTTACAGTATTCATCTGCAAAAGGACGCAAATTGTACCGAACGAAATGGTTTGCGGGGCTTTTCAGCGGCACTTTACTTACGGCTATCTTATTACTATTTTATATGGCGCTTTATGGAACGAATGATACGCATTTACATTTTGATTTACCGTTGACCTCATTTGGCTGGAATTATCATTGGTATGACATAACGTTTTGGCAATATATTATACTATCGGTTATTGTAATCTTTATACTTTCTGTGGTTTTAACGGTTTTAACAATGGCTATTTCAAGTATTGTACCGAATCGAATCGTGTTAATCGGCGTGCAAATTGGTGTGCAATTTTTGATGATTGCTGTTGGAGCAACGTATGTAGTTCAGCATGTAATTGATTTAAATTACGCGCAACTATTCGTACCAAGTCTATTTGGTGGGTTTACATTGTTTACTGTGTTGATAATGTGGGCTGTTTGGAAGAGAGAGTTAAAAAGAGATATTGTATAACTAATTGGAGTACGTTCAAACATTTGGTTTGGGACGGCTTTTCGATTATTCTATTGTGTATATAGATTTTTATTTGAGGGGGTATTTGTTCCTTCAAAATCAGGACAGATTGGTCTTAATGACGTTCGAGTTTAATTAGTATGGTTGGACTTATCTTGGGAAAAATATCCCTAAATACGAATTGGGGGTATGTGAATGAAGAAAAGTGTAACACTTTTATTTATATTCATCGGGTTTTTTTATTATATCAGTGGTGGATGGCAAACTGTTAAAGCAACACAAAAAATGAGTATAGAAAAACACTACCATGAATTAGGGTACAAATCTGTTTCAAATGCAATACAAGAAACTGAAGCCTATTATAAGACAAACTTAGTATTACCAAAAAAACTACCGCCATTAGATTTTAGCCACTCTTTTGGTAGGTTTAGCAAAGAAAATGAGAATCTTGAAATAGAATATTTAAATGAAAAGAAGCACTTTAATTATATAATAAATATATTCCCTGCGAAGTATGATAATAAGCTACTTCCGTTTTCAGATACTAAAATAATTCTAAAAGATGGAACCCAAGCCTATTACTCAACTTCGGGAATAGATGAAAAAAGTATTATGATTCTTAAATTTAAAAAAAATAATTTAATTTATATTCTAAGCATTCAGGAAATTCTGATTGATAATCCTTTGTCTACTTTAGAAGAAATTGCAAACTCATTTTAAATAAAAGAATTCCAAGATAAGTTTTAAATTACTAATTAAACAACCAACGAACTGATTAAACAATCGGGAGCGTTTACAAAGTAAAGAATCTACGCTTTTTTAAACAAAAGGTCCCTATTCTTGAATAAGGATGAGCACTTATTTCCATTTTAGGGCCTTATTGTGGAATAACACTTCCAAACAAAACTGGATATTCAAGATAAAATCGATACGTATAAGAATCCTAAAACAAGAAATCTTGAGCACTGACTAGTTGTTGTTGTTGTCATAAAAATTAATGACTCTTCAAATAACTAATCCTACGTTATACTATCTACATATCTATTTTTAAGGAGATTTTATTTTTGGAATTAACTGAACACATAAAAAGACATAAGAAAAGAAAAACAGTAACTGAAATTATTAAAATAATCTTTGGATCATTTGTGCTTTTTGTCATATCAAACATTTTTGAAATGATAATTAAAAAGAATAAGATTGATGATTCAACTTCATTTTTAAAATTTTTAATTAACTACAACACAGATTTATTTGCTATTTCTGTACTTTATCTCGTCTTTGCTACTATAAGTTTACTTATTAGCAAGAAGCTCAAAAAGGATAGGTTTTTTACTGATTATTTTCCAATCTCAATGTTGAAAATGTTATCCTACTTCGTTGCTTTTGCATTAGTGACAATATTAATTTGTAAAATGTTCCTATATGTAATTCAATGATGACTTTTCGCCATAAATTTGCTTATAAGTTCATGAGCTGCGATATACCTTTCGTCATTAAGCGCAAGCTGCATCCAGTTATTCAACAAAAGGCCGTTTTTCTGAAATAAATGGTAACGATTTTTAAGGAGCTGAAACTTTTATGATTATTAAAGTTAAATTTGATGACGATTTTATTCAATACATTTCTTGTTCAACAAAAGTAGGTAGGAAGATAAACTGTATTCAGGAAGACTTTCTAGATTGGATTTTTGATGAAGAAAAGAATATAAAATATTGGGCAATAGAAAATGGTGAAAGAATTTGCCCTAGTTATGACGCAAATGCACTTGTTGAATGGTTAAATAATGTAAGATTTAAAAGAGGGATTGCTAAAGCTAATTTAATCACGAATCCGCAATTAAAAGTAAAAAAGATAGTATATTATTAGTTTGGTAACGTTAAGTTTATTTCAAAGAAGGGTGCAGATCAGAGGATAGATATTCGCTTTTTTACACGAAATGGCCATATTCCTGAATAAAGATTAGATTGTATAGCGAAGATTGTGAAAAAATATACTTAATCTATTGGGGAACTTAGTTGAATAAGAATAAGTAGTTGTGGTTATGCATGAAGTAAATAATTTCTGTAACACCAATATTATAAATAATAATTATTTCATTTTTGGGAAGAAATAATTGATGGTCTTATTTTTTTGTATTGAATTTTAGTTTGTGATAGGATAAAATTTACAAAAATCTATATAAAAAGCGATGAAAAGAAGAGTAAACATACGGACTATATACAGAGACCTCTGGTAGCTGAAAAAGAGGGATAGGAAATGTGTTGAAACAAGTCTTGGAGCTGTGCAGTGGATTTGTTTGTTGGAACAATGATGATGCAACGTATTCTCACGTTAAAGAGATAGAGTATCGCAGGTGATTTATTCACAAAGCCGTACTTGATAAGGCCTCTGCAGTAATGTAGAGATGAACTGGGGTGGCACCGCGATATGACTCGCCCCCAAGATAAATATCTTGGGGGTGAGTTTTTTTATTTTGTTTTAAAAAATAAATAGGAGTGGTGATTATGTCCAGATGGAAGTATCCTTTAATACTATTAGGGGGAATAGGCATTTCAAATGTGGGTGCATGGGTTTACCATATCGCACTCAATTTAATCATATTGAATGAAACAGCTTCTTCACTTGCAATTGCTTTGTTATATATACTAGGTCCAATTGCAACTGTATGTACGAATACTTGGGCAGGTAGTTTCATCGATCGGCTAAATACACGGCGACTGATGATGGGATTAGACGTTTTTCGAGCAATATGTATTGCGATTATTCCATTTTTGCCTTCGCTTATTTATGTTTATATACTAGCGTTTGTCATTAATATAGGGAGTGCGATTTTTCAACCTACATCTATGGTTTATATGACGAAACTAATACCTGAAGAAAATCGGCAACGTTTTAATGCATTACGTAGTTTTATCAACTCTTGTGGTTCACTACTAGGTCCGGCTATTGCTGGGATGTTATTTTGGATGGGTACCCCTTATACTGCCATCTATGTGAATGCAGTGGCTTTGTTTTCTTCGGCACTGATTATAAGGCTGCTGCCTAATGTTGATGAGAGTGTTAAAGAGAAAGAGGGGGAAAGATTTACATGGGAATTGATTAAAAATGATTTTCGGGTTGTTGTTAATTTCAGTAAGGACAATATCTATGTCACAAAGATCTATTTATTATTCAGTGGTACTACTATATTCATGTCTGCAATCGATTCTCTCGAGGCAGCATTTGCGAAAGGTGTACTTTCAATATCAGATACTAATTATGGTTTTTTACTAAGTGTTTTCGGAGCTAGCATAATTATCGGATCAATGATTAATTCTATATTTTCAAAACAACTAGCTGTTCATCTTTTAATAGGTATTGGGACCATTTTCACTTCAATAGGTTATCTAGTATTTTATAGTTCGAGCGGCTTTTATAGTGCAGCAGCGCCTGGTGTATTTTTAATAGGGTTTGCTGTAACGTTTGCGAATACAGGGTATCTGACTTTCTACCAAAATCATGTTCCTGTAAGGATGATGGGAAGATTCGAAAGTCTCTTTAGTGTCATTGAAGCAGGTTTTATCGTGGCTGTAACGGTTTTAATCGGTTTAGCTGCTGAACTAACTTCGATCCGTCCAGTGGGGTTAATAGGTTCATTTGTCTTCTTTTTATTAGGGTTATTGGCATTGAAAGCTGTATCAGGTGTAAAACGGCAAGGATATTTTAATAAAGGTGCTTCTTCTTTAAACAATTAATGATAAAAAGGCTTGACCGAGAGAGTAATCGGCAAGCCTTTACTGTTCCAGATTAATAATTATTGAACTAACCAGCTAATAGTTTAGGAAGAAATATACTTAAACTAATGTGGAGCGTTAGTAAAGAGAAGAAATAAATTTGTTTTTTGATTGAGAAATAAAGAAAGCGTCTTTCTTCGCAAAAAAGGTCCTTTTTCTAAAATAGGGGATATTTCCATTTAGTATTACTTATCTGAGTTCTTTATAAATAGTAAATACTTTGATAAAAATATTTCTAGACTAATAGAAAAGAAGATGGTACTAAAACCTCTTGAAACTCATCTAAAACATGTGATAGATTTATATAATCAGTGTGTGTGGAGATATTGGTCTTACTTATTGATCAAAAATATATGTCGCATGATACGTCTACCATCTGAAATATTTTAAATGGAGATGACGAGCATGTATAAGGAAACCAGATTACCTCGAAACGGAAAAGAAGGAATCATATTTTTGTTGATAGTATCAATCATATCAGTGAACACGATTGCCCCTATTATTATTGGATTGGAACGTGGCTTCAGCAAGGAAGTTTATTTTGATACATTGAAGATTATCCCAATCATGTGGATTATTGTTGTGCTATTAGTAAGAATGATAGCAGGGCCAATTGTTGGCAAACTAGTGCCAAAGTTCGTGGGACAGACCGATGGCTTTAATGCGAGGGTATTATTAACAATTGTATTAAATGTAACAGTGCTATCTCTTTGGCTATCCATTATAGGAACGTGGGTCGGTATGAAACAAATAAGTATAGAACCTTTCCAAAATTTCCTTCATATTTGGCCTAGAAACTTTGGAATTGCTTTCTGGATTGAGTTACTAATTGCTCAGCCGATAGCAAGATTTGCAATGAAAAAATTACATGCAGGTCAAGAACGTAAAGCAGTAGATGGGGAAATAATCAAATAAATAAAGTTAAAAGCCGATTGGTTTTATTAAAAAATCAGCCGGCTTTTTTATTTAGACAGCTTGCGAAGAAATGTACTAAAAAGTAACGAAGCAGCATAGTGAGATAAGAAAGGAGGTCCTTGTGTGGGATCTCCTTTTTAATTTTTTTAATTTTATACTGTGCAGCAAGATATCCAAATAGATGATTGCATACCTTTATCTTATTAAGAGGTGAAGAATTAATGTTAAATATAACATTCCATTGGAAACTTTCTCAAATAACAGAACGAGCTGTAAAGAAGCACTGCAAAATGTGTGGCAAATTATCAGTTTTTACGGACTCCAATGTGCGAAGACATAACGCAAACGGAAAAAGCATATACAAATATGCGATTTATAAATGCGAAAAAAATCATACGTGGAACAAAAAGTTAGCTATTTATAAAACGTTCTCAGAGCATGTTCCTGAAATTGAGGAGCAAAAAGAAGAATCTTCAATTATATCAGCCATTCAAATAGCCAGCTTTGCAGAACAAGGAATAAAGGTGATACACATTGTACTAGACGATGTAATAGGAAAACATCGAATTGATAAAGTGCTTGCAAACCAAATTGAGGATTGGAGTCGATCACAGATCCTAGAAAAGATTGAAAAAGGAGCAATTCAATTAAATGAACAAGTCATTAAACCTAGTTCAAGACTATCAAAGGGAGAATGTATTTCCATTTTCATTTAATGAAAAACATTTAGCAAAAAAACGAACTTTAAAATTAATGAATAGAATATTTTGGATTATTGAACAAATAGGGCAGGTTAGTAGAACAACTAAACATCATCTTAATAAAATGTATTTAATGCTATCATCCTTTCAATGATTCCTTTACATGGCTCTTTCTATGAATAAGGATAAGTACTGCCTCACTGAAAACATTCAACCTCGTTGGGATTGCGATGTTGATAATGTTGCTTCAATAAATTTAGGTAGTAAATTAGGTTTTATCGAGCCCCAAAAATACGCTGTCTATATTATGAAATAGTTTGTAACTTTTTTCGAACTGACACTCTTCAATGATGCAGCACAAAGCTGTGTGCTTCAAATCAGAAGAGGTTATTCTAGATTTTGAATTTATCAAGTGAAAAATTAAATAATAAATAGATATGAAGAAACAATAGATGAAGGTAAAATGGCTGAACACAAAAGTCATGAATCCATGGTTTTGAGAGTACAGCCATTTAATAAAATACAACTTACATTAATCTAGTTCTAAAGGTAAAAAAGCATATTCTCTGTCTGTAATAATCTCACGTTTACGTACTGGAATAGGATGCTTAAAAATGGGCCCATCTATTACTGTAGTATGAAACTCTCCGCCTTCACCGCAGGGATCAATACCACGAGCTTGAAGTTCCTTAATGTATTCATGGGTTAACGTTTGGCCTAAATCGTCCTCTCGCATACCAAGTGATAAATTAACTGTCACAATGATCGTTACAAAACCTAGATTTACGAACTCTTCGACAGCTTCAAGGTGGTTCATTTCCCATAAAGGCATTCCGAGCTTTAATCCTGCATTCTTTGTGACCTTATCATGCCAACAGCCATGAACAGGCATATCCAAGTCGCCAGTTACTAATACTTCTGCACCTTGACCTTTAGCTTTTTCTAACTGGCGTATAAATACTTTTTCGTAATCGTTCCAGCTTGCAGCTGCTGTATATACGGGCAAACCTATAGATTCAGCCTGTGCACGTATAAATTCCATGGACATTCCATGTGATCTGGAACGTTCTCCTTCTTCTTCCAGCATCACGATCAGTCCAATCGCTTCTCCCACTTTTTCTGCTTTATATAGAGCTAAGACACTATCCTTTCCTCCGCTAAAAGAAGCTATAAATTTATGCCCGCGAGCATTATTTTTCCAATCTATAAATTCTGCCATTCGTATCTTTCCCCTTTATTTACCTATAATGCACCTGCAACTAGATTGAGTTTGTGTGTAAATATGATAATTCTTGATAGTTGTCGCAATTTTCGATGCCGTAATATTCTTTGAGATTATTTCTGAGTTCGTTTGATCCTATTTACTTTGTGTTTAACCTTATTCTATATGAAAAAGAATCATCTGTGGTCTTTTTACGGTTTAATAAACACTAGAATAGTAGGAACAAATGCAACAGATGAGAATATTATTTTACATTATTGCAAATTAATAGGGAAAAGAATAAGGGGACAGGAAAATTGTAAAACTTATAATGGCTAGCAGTAGTACAGAAAAACTATATTTTTGGTTTTCGTTATTCAATTAAAGGGTGACATCCTGGAAAAAGGATAAGGACCTTTATGGTCAGGTAATTAGTGATTGTGGTGGAGTGTACTTTTAGTTACGGTTAGTTAATAAGAACTTAAATGTATTAAATTCGAGTATTCTTTTCAAATGTTATTTAAATATATTTGGAATAAATGGATTCTGGGAAATTTCGGAGGTAGTTATGAAAACATACATATATATGGTAAGACACGGGGAGTCACCAAAAAAGGGAAATGATAGAACACGAGGCTTAACTGAAAAAGGAAGATTAGATGCTCAGAGAATAACGGATATTTTAAAGGATGAAGGGATTAACACTGTTATCTCAAGTCCATACACTCGATCCATTTTAACTGTAGAACCGTTAGCTAAACAAATAGGACAAGAAGTCATAGTATTTGAAGATTTAAAGGAAAGAATTTTTTCGGTTGAAGACGAACGAATATCTGATAATGAATTGTTCCCATTATTAAAAAAATCATTTTTTGAACCAAATTTTGCTTTGTTGGGGGGAGAGTCTAATACAGATTGCCAGAATCGTGCCATAAAAGTATTAAAAGAATTATTAAATACCTATCAAGGACGGAAAGTAGTGGTAGGAACTCACGGCGCTGTTATGGCATTGATGATAGGATATTATGACATTAATTACGATTTGAATTTCTTACTACATACATCAAAACCAGATATATACAGAATGGAATTCAATGAGCAGGAATTGGTGGATGTAAAAAGATTGTGGGAAATCTCTTAGATTGAATGGTTCACCTACAAATTTTCATGTTGTCTTTGGAAAAATTGTTGGTGTGATAGCTCTTTTATTTTTTGTACAGACGGATTATGAAGAACTGTACTTTAACAAAATAGGTGCTTATCCTCTGCGCTATCTTGGAAAAAGGAAAAGCGCTCGTTTTTCCTTTTAAGGGTAAGATTTTGTTGATCAACATCTAGATATCTAGGTTAAACTTTTGATGAGATTGTAAAGGTTTACACTTAACCCAATAGGCAGTATATTTAAAGAAGTTTATTTGGCTGAAAGGAGGTAAACCTGAATTGAAATGGGGATTATTTAAAAGGAAACAAGCATATTATCCTGCTGACAGATATTCAAAAGATTATATAAAAGAAATGCTACAAGTTACTGGCAAATATGAAGTATCACGAATACCTGCAATTTTTGAGTTATTATTAACCAGTTCAAATGAATTGAAAGTTAGAGCTGCGAAAGTTCTCCATGCATATGTTCAATCATTAAACATACTTGAATTATCAAAGCTTGATAACTTGTTTAGAGAGCGGACTTCATTGGATTGGGCATATGATTGGAAAACTGAATCTCCAGAGAATTTATTAACAACTGATATGACTGAAGAAATGAGAGTAATGATTCTAGGTTTATGTAGCTTTCATCCAAACGGATACTTTAGAGAAAAAGCACTTCATTTATTAGATCAGCATGATTCAGGTAAAGAATTGACCTATTTACTTATAAGATGTAACGACTGGGTTATAGAGGTAAGGGATACGGCTAGAAAATATGTTGAGCGCCGTTTAAAACACTCATATGTAAAAAATATTGTAAATAACCTTCCATTATTATTTAAGTTAAAGAACACAAATAGAAATGATAACAGTAAAGTCTTTGAACAGGTGGTTCATATTTTATCTCAAAAGGAGTCATTTCCTTTTCTAGATGAAGGCACTAAATCGAACTTCGGTAAGATTAGATATTTCTGTTACAAAATGATTATATCCTCAAAAGTATATGATAAAGAATTACTTTTCAATTATCTAAAGTTAGAAAAAGAACCGCATCTACGTCTCTTGCTTTTTAACGAATTAATAAATGATATTAGTGTTGATGAATTTAAGCTATATTACCCAACTTTAGAGAAGGACAAATTTCCAATGATACGCGCAAAAGTATTAGAGAAATATTACTCTTTCTTTCCAGATGAGAGCATCAAAGAACTTGAAAAAGCACTATTAGATAAGAATGGTACGATTAGGTCAATCGCAAGATTCATATTAAGTAAACAAAATAAATTCGATTTCGCCTCATATTACATACGAATGTTAAAGACTGATCAATTTCTTCGAGGAGCTATTTTAGGATTAGGAGAAGTAGGTAAGAAAGATCATGTAGAGATGATAATTCCATACTTAGATAATAGTGATGTTTCAATAGTTAAGGCAGCTATCCGTTCAATATCTTTATTAGATGTAGAAAATCATAAGGCGGAGCTTGTTGGTTTGCTTGGTCATAAACATGAGGGGATATCTAAAACTGCAAGAAAGTCATTATCGACAGTTTATGATAAGGATTTGAAGGATCAATTGTATAGTTTGTATACAGAAACCCATTACAAACATACGAAATATAATATTGCTCTTTTACTAAGTTCACTTTCAAAATGGTATGCTATTATCTATATAATAGAGTTTTATGTGAATGAGGAAGAAAGTGAAATCTCAAGATTAGGGAAAGCTAATTTTAATAACTGGATAGTAAATTTTAATCGTACTTTTGATTTACCAACTAAGAACCAAATTGTTTCAATTAAGAATACATTATTAAAGTACGGTAATAAATTAGAAAAAAGCGACGTAAAAGAAATTGAATTTTGTATAAAAGGCTTTCAATGATCAGCAGAAATAGATATAATAATCGACTCGAAATACAGAGGAAAAGGTTAGCGAGAATTGTTGCTGAACAATTTATTGATTACTGCCTCAATAGGAAGATGATCTGTATGCCTTTTTTAACAATCGGGAACGTTTCTCTTAGAAATGTTTCTGTTTTCATTTAAGGCTAAGATTGTTTAAGATTCAATTTATATTTTTAAAGCATCTATATCTAAACAGAGATGCTTTTTTATTTTCATTAAATTCAATAATATATTAATATTGAATGAAGAATGAAGATTCATAGCATGACAAGGATTAAACTAACTATTAATAAGTGTGTTGCTTTTTTACGAGGAAAATACTCTTTATTATGTCGTTTTTTTATTGGATCGAAACATAATTAGATCATGCAAGAATTTGTACAAACTTACATTATGGGGGGAGACTATGTCCTTGGTTTTATTTTTATTTCTTGGCCTTCTGGGAGTGTTCTTTATCATTTTTATTAAAAGACCATTAATAGAAATTATTGGAGAAAATAGTACTCTGATTTTTAAATTAAAAAATGCAATGTGGTTTCAAAATCATTGGCTATCTGGGATATTTTTATTCGCCATGAATGCTGTTCTATTTTTTTCAACAGCTCTTCTTCTTTATGTGTTGACGTATTTTTTAATTCCATTTGTTCATTTGTTTGTGATGATTTTTGCTATAATCGGTAGTCTCTTTTTATGGATAATAATAAATAAAGCATGGCGAGGTACGAAAAGAAATCGTTTGAAGATGGGAGCAGTCGGGAGCAGCTTTTATATTATTTTGTCTCTTATATTCATATATATGTTAGTGACATTAAAGCCTTCTTACCCTGGTGAAGATACTTTTATGGGGGCAATTGGTTTAGTTTTGGGTATAGTGGTGACAATAGTTGCGTTTATTTCGTGTTTTATCTTTACAGGATATTCAAATAAAAAGGTAGTAAAATAAACGGGTAGAGTTGGTACCTTATGATTATAATAGCACTTGAAGTTATCTTCTAAAACGCGTAAAGGGGACGAAATTGTCCCCTTTTTTTAATTACATCATCCATTGCTTTATACATACGGCAATTTCTACTATTACAACTAATCCTCAAACAACAATGGCAATCGTTTTAAGTTTGCTAGTCATAGCATTTCCTATTAAAATAATGAATCTGCGGTTTTTTAGTGAATGTTCTTTTTCTTGAAGTTACCACCCTTTACTTCTGCCATATCATATACCGTAACGAATGCTGTTGGATCAATTTCAAAAATAATTGATTTGATTTTAGTATCCTCTAAACGGTTAATAACACAAGTAACTTCTTTAAATTGCTCGTTCGTATATCCTCCATAAACATCTGTTAAGGTAGCACCACGACCAAGACGATCTCGAATAGTTTCGACAAGTAATTCTGGTTCTTTCGAAATAATTTTATATGTTTTAGTCCCACTAAATCCTTCTTCAACAATGTGAATAACTTTCGAAGCGATAAAGTAAGCAAGCCCAGATAAAATTGCACCTGTTAAACCAAAAACAGTTGAAACAAGAATAAATACAAACATATTTAAAAATAATATCAAGTCGCTTGTCCCAAACGGTAGTTTACGTGAGAGTAAAACGGCTAACATATCAATTCCATCTAATGCTCCACCATTACGCAAAGCAAGACCCATACCAAAACCTAAAATAATCCCCCCAACAACTGTTATTAAAAGGGAATCACCTTCGATAATCGTTTCGACATGATGAAAAGCTACTGTACCAATCGCTAAAGAAAGGATGCCTAATACAGAATAAATGGCAAAGCTTTTACCAATTTGTTTATAGCCTAACCATATAAAAGGAGCATTAATAATAGCGATTAATACGCCTAGTGGAAGACCGAAAAGCTGAGAAAAAACAATGCTAATACCGGTCACACCACCATCAGATACATTGTTTGGTATTAAAATGGATTCTAATCCATAGGCAGCTATTAATGCGCCAATTATTACTAAAATCCCTTTAAAAATAGCCCCTTTCGCACTTATTTTTGTCTTCGTTTTACTATTTCCCATAGTGTACCTCCATAGTTGTTTCAATCTAAATAAAATTGCCTTATACAAATAGCGTTCCTCTAGGTTTAACTTAATTGTACCAAAAATATGCGGGAAACGTGATGAACTGGGTATCTATTTAGTAGAAAAAGGTTAATTTACACCAAAAATTCAGGTGGAATTCTATTACTAAGAAGTAAGATGTGTTAAACAAAAAAGGACTTATGCTATTTTTGTAGAATTGATTATAAGATTATAAATGTGCAACAGGCCAATTTTTTTTCTGAAAAATTGGTTGGGAAGCTTTTCACTATTAAAGGGGGAGCACGATGTCAAAAGAACAAATTAAGGGACTTAGTATTATCTTGTCCATAATGATGATTATAGGATTGGTGTTGATGTTTTTCAGTGTTTCGATTGGAACTTATTTAGGAGACTCTTGGGCTTCAAGTCAACCAGATGGTTATCTTGATAACAGATATGAGGTAGTTATTGAGAATTATATAAACAACTTTGTAATTATTGGAAGTATTCTATTTGGTGTGGGTATATTAACTGGCGTATTTACTTATATTAAGTCCTTTTCGTTGAAAGGAAACGAAGATGTATCTGAAAATGATTGAAGAGAGGAGAAAAAACTTTGAATTCAAAAGAGATTATCCATAAATTTGGTATAAAAATTGATGAAGAACCCACTAGTATTTATCCTTTCTCACCCGTTTATAAAGTCAAAAAAGATGATCAAGATGTAATTATTAAAAAAACGCAAACGCCTTTAAAAGCAGCTCAAAACTTAATGTGCTTTTTAAAAACATTAAAAGAGCATGAAATAAATATCGTGACACCTTTAACTGAACCCATAGAAATTAATGAGTCCATTTACGTGATGTATCCTTTTATCGATGGAAATAAATATACAGCAAAAGATGAAGAAATTTATCAGTCAGGTAAGTTGCTAGGTAGAATCCACTCAGTTTCAAGTCAGATCAATGAATTTTATTTACCTACATATGATGTCTTTGATTTTACTGAGCAAGAAGTATTACGCGACATGCAATCCATTCGGCAAAACATTCAGAAGACAAACCGTACTTTCTCAGTAGACGGTATGGAACAAAAACTATTAGAAGCTGTTAAAAACCAAGCAACTATAAAAGATTTAAAGCTGCCTTTAGTGGCTACACCATATGATTACAAAGCAAATAATATAGTATATACACCCAAACCATTTTTAATCGACCCGGACAACGCTACATGGTTGCCAAGAATTTTTGACTTAGCATTAGTTTTACTATTATTTCATAATGAGCTCGATACAGCACCAGATTGTATATTCACGCCAAAACAATGGAAGTTATTTTTAGAAGGATATAAAAAATACACGACAATAACTGATTTAGAAAAAGAGGTTTGGGATGCAGTGTTACAACATATTTTTTTAGATGAAGTTATGTGGTTAATGGCAGAATATGAAGAAGATTGGCTTGATCATAACCAATATAACTTATATAGAAGTCTAGTTGATATTCTTTTCAACTCAGCTGATTATAAAATTTAGGTAGATCAGCTTATGTGAATGTTGTGCTTGACTTGAAAGCTTTCTTTTCAACTAACATAATATTTTTTGAAACATACAAAGCAGACGGTTTAGAAGTGTTGGTACCATACCTCTAATTGGCGTCTGCTTTTACTATAGTTTATGAAAATCTTTAATTATAATGTATATTAGAATTCCAACTTTGATAACTCATTATTGATGAATTTCAACTATCTCCTGGAAAAAGTATTAAATTAAAAGATTTGAAGAGAGGGGAAAAATATTATTTTGAAATAAAAGCTCCACCAGGGCGTTTCTTGATTAATGCAGTATAGGGTACATTGTGATTGAAAGCATAAAAACAAGATTTTATATGCCTTTATTTAAAGTTTTATAGGTTATGATACTAGTGGAAAAATATAGAGGGAGAAACCTGAATGAAAAAATTTTTAAATTTAGGCTATTGGATTGTATTATTATTCTATTTGTATCTACTAATCGATACGGTGTTTTTTGCAAGAGATGCTAGACGAAGCATTAACTTGACTCCCTTTGACATGATTGCAGAGCAAGGCTTTACGTTAAATGTATGGGGAAATATATTGATGTTTATTCCACTAGGGATCTATTTTGCTAACTGGATGAAAAAGTTTCATTTTTGGAAAGTGCTCGGAGCAGTGATTGGGACAAGCTTAGGTATTGAAGTACTGCAATATATTTTTAAGCGTGGAGCAAGTGATATCGATGATTTGTTGTTAAATTCTGCAGGGGGTTTAATCGGGATTTTGATCTACCTCGTATTGAAAGTAATATTTAAGTCAAAAGAGCGAGTGCATGTTGCCATCTCAATCTTATCAATAGTGGTAGGCATTCCTGTCATTTTATTAACTATCATTCTTTTTGTTTATAACTAAATACAAGTGTATGACTTTTTTCAAGCGTATAAAAGAAACCGATATCTATCATGGTTTCTTTTTTAGTGCTGAAAAAAAGATTATTTCTGGAACTAAAATAATGTACGACACATAGTATAGGTTAAATACTTGTAATAAAAGTACAAGAGAGGTGAGCGTATGAGTAAGTTATTGGATTCATTAACAACAGAGCTGAGGAGAGGGACTCTGACATTAGCTGTTTTAAGTCAGTTAAGAACGCCACAGTACGGGTATTCACTGGTGCAGTTATTAGAGAAATCAGGAATTTCTATTGATCAAAGTACCCTATATCCGTTACTTCGCCGAATAGAAAAACAGGAGTTGGTTTCAAGTAGTTGGGATACATCAGAGAGTAGGCCCCGTAAGTACTATGTTTTGAGTGAATATGGATTGGAAATCCTTTCGCAACTGGAAAAGGAATGGATGAATATCTCGAACGAACTTAATACGCTGTTGAGAAGGGATGAGGAAGATGCAGTTAATTGACATTTAGATATACTCTCATTTGAGAGTTTCGTGCTCTGCGAGGCTAGTTGGCTATCGCCAAAGCATGCCACAGCATGCATAAGACCTTGAGGGTTTCGCCCCTCAAACTTACGACCAAGGGAGCCCCTTGGATAGCATTAGCCTCCGGCGGTTTGAAACCCAGGTTTCAAAACTTCCAGCCCTCGCCGGTTGGCAGGAACAAACGTGGTTTGTTCAGTGCCAAGAGGGTTTGGGTTGTCTCCATTAGTCAACTCCTTAAATTCTCACTGCATGGATCAGCAAAGACCGCTGAACCATTCCGCTCCGATTTACCGTTGACTAATGCCAAGCCTTCTCTTCTCTCCTCGCCTTTATGTTAGATAAAACAAAAGGAGAATAACTTAAGAAAATAGAATAAGACAAGAGAATAAATAACAAAAATGGATGTGACTTATATGAGTAACAATAAAAAAATGGACGTATTTAAAAAAGATAGAGAAAAATGGGAGAGCGAAAAAAAAAGTAAAATCAATACAAATGACTCTTTAAATCGTACTCTATATGGAAGTCCAACTATTGGTGGCATTATAATTTTTCTAATAATTTTAGGGATAATAATTTACGGAATTTTTATAAAATAAATATACTATTATATTTTACTTTTAATAGAATTGATATTCAAGAAGTTATTCGTAGGCTACCTGAAAAAATGCGTACAGATATTGCACTCGAGTTACGTTCGACGATTGAGGATATGCTACCGAGTAATTATATGGAGGAAGATGTTAAGCACGTATTGAATCAATTAGGGAGCCCCGCAGTATTGGCCAGTGGTTACAAAGACCAACCAATGCATCTTATAGGTCCGCGCTATTTTGATGTATATCACTCATTATTAAAAATGATTCTGCCAATTGCAGCTGTCATTTCATTAATTACAATGATTGCCCAAAATATTATTGGCTACAATGGAGATGAGGCAATTCTAAATGTTGTTTTAACCATTATTGGTAAAGGTATTTTGTTGATCATTGAAGTAGGGATTCAAGTCTTCTTTTGGTTAACCGCTACCTTTGCTATTATAGAAAGATTAGATAAGGACAAAGAACAGCAACCATTAACCGCAAGCTTGGGGAAATGGACAGCAGATGATTTGGAAAATATTGCTTATATCCCGAAGAAAAAAGCCATTTCGAAGTTTGAGGTGTTCGGGAGTTTAATGTGGACTGCAATCTGGGCAACCCTTTATTTTTATGCCGACAAGCTTTTAGGGGTATATAAAGGGGATGGGGAAAGATTGGATTTTGTGATTCCAGCTTTAAATCAGGATGTTTTACTACAGTATTGGCCAATTATTGTAATGATCATTGGATTAGAAATAGCTTTTGCAATTTATAAGCTATTCAAAGAACAATGGACAGAAAGAATGGCGATTAGTAATACTGTTCTCCAAATCATTACAACCATTGTCTTCATTGTAATTTTGAAGAATCCGAATCTAATGAGTGAAGCGTTCATTGAGTATATGACCACTGCATTTACGATTACAAAAGAACAATTTAATATGTGGGTAGTTGGGGGAGGAATTAGCATCTTTATAATTGGTGCAGTAGTTAATGCATATGATGGATTTAAAAAGTCTAAAATCCGTTAGGTAATAAGGATAAGGTGTGTGAAGGTGACTATGAATCTAAGTATAAAATAGAGCTAGTTTTGGCTGCACTTTGTACCATATCAGCCCACATTCAATTGGTGAAGTAACAAAAGTTAAAATGTAGTAACTATGTGAGAGGAGAGAGCATTTTTTCAAAATAATTTTATTCTGGCTTCTGGAGTATATTTAGAATAACCCAAAATATACGTACGCGTGAACGGCTGCGTGAGTTGGAAGGGATGCACAATGAGCAAGATTGTTTTATCTACAGAAAGTGTAGCAGATTTACAGAAGGACTTTAT
Source organism: Rummeliibacillus sp. TYF005 (assembly GCF_003844195.1). Lineage (NCBI taxonomy): Bacteria > Bacillati > Bacillota > Bacilli > Caryophanales > Caryophanaceae > Rummeliibacillus > Rummeliibacillus sp. TYF005. The sequence continues at coordinate 10,614 of NZ_ML122570.1, read as the reverse complement.
TGACAAATATCAAATTCAAATCATTCCGATGCATGTCATCATGGATGGAAAAGATTATTTAGAGAGCGAGCTCTCTGTAGAGGAAGTTTATGATTATCATAATCGTACTAAAAAAATCCCAACAACAACATCAACGAATGAACAGGAATATCATAATTTATTTTCAGGAATTCGAGAGAAATTTCCAGATAGCATCATTATACACTTGGGGTATACGTCAAGATCATCGGCTTCTTTTCAAAGTGCCTTAATCGCGGCGAAAGAATTTGAAAATCTATATTTAATTGATACGCTAAATGTGACAGGTGGATTAGCCACAATTGTAATGTACGCGGCAAAATTACTTAAGGAAAACCCAACGATTGACCATATCGATTTAATAGAAAAAATTGAATCCATTGCTTCTAAAACAAAGTTTGCTTTTATTCCGGATAGTTTAGAGTTTTTAAGAGCGGGTGGACGGGTGAGCAATATTGCTTTTATTGGAGGGTCATTGTTAAAGATAAAGCCCTGCATCGAACTAAAGGAAGGAAAGCTTGTTCCGACTAGAAAATATCGTGGGAATATGAGCAAAGTTGCGGAAAAACTGATGCGAGATTTCTTAGACCAATACGACATTGACCGAAAACAGCTAACTTTAATCTATTCGGTAGGACTTGATGAAAGTATAAAAAGGAATATGGAAGAGCTTGCGAAGGAAAATGGTTTTAAAAATATTACTTGGATACAAGGTGGTCCAACGATTTCTACGCATTCTGGACCTGGATGCTTCGGGATTTCAGGGATAGAACATTAAGATGAAAATATAAAAGCAGATGGTATAGAAGGGTAATGCATTTCTATACCATCTGCTTTTTCTATAATTATATAGATAAAATGATCTAAGTTTGTTACAGTTATCGTGGGATTTTTAAATATTTTTTATTATAGACCTTATAATCTAAAGGGGAACGAAGAAAGAATCCCTATACATACAATTACATCTGACTGAGAGATGGAAATACACCATAGAAAGAGGTATAGCATAATGACACTACAGCAGTTAAAATATGTAATTGAATTTTCAAGAAGCCGTTCCATCAGTAAAGCTGCACAAAATTTATTTATTAGCCAGCCAAGCCTTTCCAATGCACTTAAAGAGTTAGAAAATGAGATTGGCATAATTATTTTTTTGAGAACCAATAAAGGAATTGTTTTGACACCTGAAGGGTCAGAGTTTTTAGGGTATGCACGACAAGTAGTGGAACAAGCTGATCTTCTAGAAAATCGCTATTCAAATACTCAATCATTACAACAACATTTCTCTGTATCTGCTCAGCACTATGCGTTTGCGGTAAGTGCATTTGTACTGTTGTTAAAAGAATACAATCGAGATGAATATGAATTCACGTTAAAAGAAACAAAGACCTATGAAATTATTGAAGATGTAAAAAATCTACGAAGTGAAATTGGTATTTTATATGTAAATGATTTCAATAAAAAAGTGATCCATAAATTTCTTAGAGAAGGGAATCTCATATTTCACGAATTGTTTGAAGCAAAGCCACATGTATTTATCAGCTCAAAAAATCCACTCGCAAAACAAGACTTTGTGACATTATCAGATTTAGTTCCTTATCCATACCTTTCCTTTGAACAGGGAGACTATAATTCTTTTTATTTTTCTGAGGAAATTTTAAGTACTATCTCAAGACCTAAAAATATTACTGTTAGTGATCGTGCTACACTCTTTAATTTATTAATCGGACTAAACGGATATACAATTTCTACAGGTGTGATTAGTCATGAATTAAATAGTGACGATATCGTTGCGGTTCCTTTACAGGTAGATGAACGTATAACAGTTGGGTATATTACACATAAAAATGTCAAAACTAGCCCTCTAGCGAATATTTATATTGAGTATTTAAAAGAAGCAATTGCCAAGGAACAAGGTCTGCTATAGTTTAAAACTATAGCTAGAGATACTTTATATGTGTTATCTATTACCAAATGTATCATGCTACAATCTCCTTAAGTTACAAATTAAAGGAGATAGATACGATGACAGTACAAACTATTACAATTCCATTTCGTTATGATCAAGTAGGTAGCTTATTACGCCCAGCCAATTTAATACAAGCACGTGAACAATATAAATCAGGTGCAATTACATATGATGAATTGAAAAAAGTAGAAGATCACGAGATTATCCGCATTATTGAAAAGCAAAAAGAAAATGGCTTATTAGGAGTTACAGATGGTGAATTCCGCAGAAGCTGGTGGCATTTTGACTTTTTAGGCGGGCTTGATGGCGTAGAATATTACGAAAAAGATAAAGGTTTAGATTTTCATAACATGGAGACACGTAAGGAAGGCATTCGTGTTATTGGGAAAATAGATTTTTCAACACATCCATTTATAGAACATTTTAAATTTTTAAAACAACATGCCGGTGAAGCAGTTGTTAAACAAACAATTCCAAGTCCAAATATGCTTGTTCGACGTGTTGATATGAACGAAGAAGTGTATAGTGACATTGAAGAATTTAGAAAAGATACCATTGTAGCTTATCAAAAAGCAATCCAAGCTTTTTATGATGCAGGTTGTCGTTACCTACAATTAGATGACACGTCTTGGGCAGATCTATTTTCACAAGAAGGTCATGATAAGTTACGTGCTAAAGGTTTAGATCCAGCTGAAGAATTAAAAGTATTGCAAACGATGATTAACGAATCGATTGCAAACAAACCAGAAGATTTAACAATCACAATGCATATTTGCCGCGGTAACTATAAATCTAATTACTTTACAAGCGGTGGCTATGATTATGCTTCTGAAGTGATTTTCGGTGGTTTAGACGTAGATGGTTTATTTTTAGAATTTGACGACGAACGTTCAGGCAGTTTTGAACCATTAAAATATGTAAACCGTAAAGATTTAAAAATCGTATTAGGATTAATAACATCTAAAACAGGTGAATTAGAAGATAAAGAAAAGATTAAAGCGCGCATTAAAGAAGCAGCAACTTATGTACCGCTTGAACAACTTTGTCTAAGTCCACAATGTGGCTTTTCATCCACAGAAGAAGGTAATATTTTAACGGAAGAAGAACAATGGCGCAAACTTCGTTTTGTTAAAGAAATTGCAGAGGAAGTTTGGGAGTAATGAATTAGGAAATATGTAATTTGTGAGAAATTAGATTGCTAAGTTAGCATCTTTAACTGAAAAAACTTTATTTCTTTCAAAAGATGATAGCCAAAATAAATCATTTATTGTGAAAATAATAAAAAGCATTTAGGGAACTGAACTGGTCCTTGAATGCTTTTTCGTTTCTTTTATTTAGAGTGAATTTCCTGGACTCGTCCAATTTGTCCATCTGTTAGCCTAACTTTAATACCGTGAGGATGGGTGGCCGATTTGGTAAGGATATCTTTTACAATCCCTCTAGTAAGCTTCCCTGTTCTTTGATCCTTTTTTAAAACAATATCAACAGTCATACTTGGTAAAATATCTTTCCGATTTTGTCCGTTCATTAGACACCCATTTTTCTGCGGGTATTGCTTGCTTTTTTCGTTTGTTGGCTTTTCATTTTTTTTGTTGAATGGTCGGTATTCGGTTTTCCTTTATAAGCGGAAGCTTGGTTCTTTTTGTTTTCAAGCTGTTGCTTCACTGCATCACGCAGGCTGATTTTCTTTTTTGGTGCCTCAGAATGATTATTCTCGGTCATAGGAATTGTCCCCTTATTAAATATATAGTTAGTCCAGTATATCTATTATAGCTCATATGTGAAAGAATGTATTTAAAATACCAGGGCTGTAATTGAGAAAAATCCAATCTGTTGGGTTGTGTATTATGTGTAGTGTCCTTGATAACCTCAAAGTACGAAAGAAGAATTTTAGTTTATAAAGGTGTGAAAAGATAAGATTATGATGTATTCCATGCAAAGTAACAGAACACCTTTTCCTCTCAATATTGCCTTTTATATTTAACCAATATAATTAATTATGATAGGAACTGATATTAATAGAAATGAAATCGATAAAATTGACCATGTTATCTTAGGAGGCATCTTTTTTGCTCCTTTAGTATAAAAACCAGTAAATTGTAATTTGTTCGTATAAATAACATAGACAATCAACAAAATAGCAAAAGTAAGTATATAAAAATAATTTTCCGTTTCGATACCAATTGTTTCATATAGTGTTCTTAACGGATAATATAGAATAGCTGTTAAGAAAAACAACAAAATGAGCACTCGCACAAATTCAAATAAAATTCCTACCTTACGCATTTTAAGCTGCCTCCTAAAATACCCTTTAAATTCCAATTATTATAACTGGTTTAATTATTTAAAGTCAATTATTTTTTGATCTTTATTCTCTTCCGTCCTAAAAGAGTGTTTTTGGGGCCATTATTTTATTATTAAATATAAATAATTATGGTTACAATTTAGTTTGAAGTAATTAAAGAAAGAGGGTGATCCAATGCCTAATACTGATAAACCCAATAGACTCATTGCGGAGACTTCGCCTTACCTTTTGCAGCACGCATACAATCCTGTGAATTGGTACCCATGGGGGGAAGAAGCCTTTCAAAAAGCAAAGGAAGAAGATAAACCGGTACTTGTCAGCATTGGATATTCAACTTGTCATTGGTGTCATGTCATGGCACATGAATCGTTTGAAGATGAGGAAGTTGCATCATTATTAAATGAATATTTTATCTGCGTTAAGGTGGATAGGGAAGAGAGACCTGATATTGATTCGATTTATATGAATGTGTGTCAGATGATGACGGGGTCAGGGGGATGGCCTTTGAATGTCTTTTTGACGCCTGATCAGAAGCCGTTTTATGCGGGGACGTATTTTGCGAAGCATAGTAAGTATGGCAGACCTGGCTTGATGGAGATTATCCCGAATTTAGCAAAGGTTTATCATGAAGATCCGGGGCAAATTGCAACAGTTGTGGACAATGTTGTGACAGCATTACATGATATGGCACAGCAAGAGAGTTCACCTATACCATCAATGCGAACGAATGAAGCATTTCAAAATTTGCAGTCCAATTTTGACGGTATTTATGGAGGCTTTGGAACAGCACCTAAATTTCCAACTGCGGGGCAAATTTTATATTTACTGCGCTATTATCATTCAACGGGAAAAGAAAGTGCGTTACGGATGGCAACAAAAACATTAGAGCAAATGCATCTTGGAGGGATTTACGACCATATCGGCTTCGGTTTTGCACGATATTCTACCGATCAAATGTGGCTCGTTCCGCATTTTGAGAAGATGCTCTATGACCAAGCACTTTTATTGCATTGTTATACAGAAGCCTATCAAATTACGAAAGATGATTCCTTTAAGCAAGTAGTGTTTGAAACGATGACATTTTTACAACGAGAAATGCAAAGTCCAGAAGGTGGATTTTATAGTGCGATTGATGCAGATAGTGAAGGTGTAGAGGGAAAATATTATATTTGGTCATACGATGAAATCATTGAAATCCTTGGAAAAGAAAAAGGGACTAAATATGCCAAAACTTTAAATATTAGTCCGCATGGTAATTTTGAAGGGAAAAATATTCCGAATCTAATTAAAACGGAAAAAATGCTCCTTTCTCAAGAGGAACTGGAACAATGTCGTAAATCGCTGCTAGACTATCGAGAAAAAAGAGTCTATCCTCACGTAGATGATAAAATCCTCACATCATGGAATGCTTTATTAATCAGTGCATTCGCAAAAGCAGGGGCTGTATTTGAAGATAAAACATTTATCGACCTTGCGAAATCAGTGGATGATTTTTTGCAAACGCATCTTGTGCAAGATGGGAAGTTGCTAGTTAGTTATCGAGATGGACAAGCAAAACAGTCTGCTTTTATCGACGATTATGCGAATTATTTATGGGCATTAAATGAGCTTTACTTAGCAACGGGTGATTCAGTTTACTTAAATCGTGCAGAAAAATTGGTTGAAGAGACGCTTTCACAATTCCATGATCAAGAAAATGGTGGCTTTTACATTACGAATCATGCAGCTGAAACATTAATCGTTCGAGAAAAGACTGCTATAGATAATGCTTATCCTGCAGGGAATAGCACCATTGCCATGCAACTTTGGCGTCTTGGAAAACTCACTGAAAAAGAAGAATATATCAAACTAGCTGACGAAGTTCTTAACGCATTTTCCGCAGATATTAATCGCTATCCGTCCGCAACCTTGTGGTTATTGCAACTCATGTTGACTCATCAATCAGCCTCAAGTGAAATTCATCTAACAAACCCTACAGATGAAATCCGCACCGAGCTTTTCTCACAATATCGTCCATTTGACGTTTGGCATCTAAAACAACAGGGCGACTTTGAATTACAAGTATGTCAAAATTACAGTTGCCAATTAGCCATCACAGATCCAACCGAAGCTTTAGCAGTATTGAAAAATAAATAAAGAATGGGGACTTGCAAGTATGTAGAGTCCCTTTTTTTATGAAAATAAACTCCACACAGCTACGAAGAAAGCTCCTTATTAATCACATAACAAATTATGAAAGATCAAATAACCAAATACATACATAAAATAGAAGGATATAATAAGCGCTAAATTGAATTTATACTAAACCTTCATCAACAGCTCCTCGCTTAAATGGGGCTTTTAGCCAGAAAGAAGAGGATAGTTAAAAATAATTCCGGTAGGAGAAAGAGAAATTAGAAAAATGCATAGAAAAAGATTTTCGTGGAAAAAGCTGCTACTGATTTTTACGATTCCGCTTTTAACTTTAGCATTGTTCATGGCTGTTTACGCAATTAAAGAAAACAAAAAAACACCGGCAAAAGAGAAGACAGTGATAACTTATCATCCAACCGATAAAAAAACAGCCGATTTGGGAGATGAGCAGATTTCAAAACTTGTTGAGGAAACTTTTTCATTATCTAAGGTAGGGAAGGTTCCGAACATTCCTTTTGTTTCAGGTAAAACAGCATGGCAGGAAGTAAATAAAAAGTGGGGAAAGTCAGATTCTGTAACAGAGGCTGCTAAAGGTAGGTATGAAGGGTACGAAAGTCATCAATCTACAATTGGCTATGCCGGTAAGACTGTGAATGATTTACGATCTTATGATTCCGAACTACAAAAGATATCCTTAAATGATATTAAGAAAGTTGGAGGAGAGCCAGATGCCATTCGATATTATAAGGACAAAACGCATAATCAAATGATCCTTGTCTACCATGCATCTACTTCAACTGAATTATTATGGGTATTGTCTAATACAACAGAGCAGGAACCAAATCCTAAAGTTGACCATATCTCACTCTATACGAAAATAGATCAACAAGCACATGTTGGAAAACAGCCAGAAGTTACACTCCCTTCAGAGGTGGTTTCTAAAATGAGTTTAGAAGAAAAAATTGGGCAAATGATTCTTGCTGGGATTTCTGGAACCACGATGGATGCTAACACCAAAAAATTAGTAAACCAATTCCATATTGGGGGCATTATTTTTTACAAAAATAATTTCAACACCCCTGCACAAACCATTCAACTTGTAAATCAATTGAAAACTGAAAACAGTTCGCGTCTACCGCTATTTTTAAGTACTGACCAAGAGGGTGGACGTGTAACAAGATTGCCCGGAGGACTTACTAATTTTCCTACTAATGAACAGATTGGAAAGGTAAATAATCGTGAGTTTTCTTATAAAATCGGAACACTTTTAGGCCGAGAATTAAAAGAATTCGGCTTAAATCTCGATTTTGCACCTGTTCTTGATATTAATAGTAATCCGAATAACCCTGTTATCGGAGATCGCTCATTTGGAAACAATCTTGAAATCGTAAGTGAACTTGGGATTCAAACGATGAAAGGGATTCAGTCGCAAAACGTTATCCCGACAATTAAGCACTTTCCTGGACATGGAGATACATCAGTTGATTCTCATCTAGATCTCCCGATTGTAAATAAAAGCTTGAAGGAACTGAAAGAACTAGAGTTAATACCATTTGAACGTGCGATAGATGATGGAGCAGATGTTGTGATGGTCGCTCATATTTTATTGCCTAAATTGGATAAAACAAATCCGGCGTCTATGTCAAAAGCAATCATGACAGATTTACTTAGAAATAAACTTAGTTTCAATGGAGTCATCATAACGGACGATATGACGATGGGAGCTATCACAGAACATTTTGATATAGGCAAAGCAGCGGTAGAATCGGTTAAGGCAGGAAGCGATATTATTTTAGTAGGCCATAATTATGATAATGTCGTGAAAATTATCGCCTCTTTAAAAAGGGCTGTTCAAAATGGAGAAATTTCCGAACAAAGATTAAATGAAAGTACAGAAAGAATTATCCAACTAAAAAGGAAATATAACATTAACGACAAAAAGGTAAAAAATCCGAACATAAATGAAATAAACAACTCTATTAATAGCCTTTTGAAAAATTATTTGCATTAATATGTACAGTCAACGTTGGCGGGTAACTCGAAAACTGATTTAGGATATGGTAATGCAAGTTCAGGCATTTCATTAAAGTTGAAATAGCGTAATTCAAAAGTTTCATCGTCTATCGGGTTTAGTTCACCACTTTGAACTTCACATTCAAATAAGAACACATTGTACTCAACTTTATGACCATTTGGATACTGATAACGAAATTCCTTTCCGCCAAATACTCCTATTAGTCTTTTTGGAGCAACATATAGACCGGTTTCTTCCCAAACTTTTCGAATCACAGCTTCAGCAGGTGCTTCTCCAGGTTCTATCGCCCCAGCAGGCAGACTCCAATTTTCTCCGTTCCCTTTGTTCTGAAATAAAATTTCTCCAGATTCATTCCGAACTATTCCTGCTACACACGGCATAAAAATTAAGTCTGAACCAAGTTTATCTCTTAACTTTTCATAGTAGTCTGACATAGCCATTTCTCTTTCATCCTCTCACTAAAATTTAGCATGTGGTTTTTAAGTATTTAAAGTTGGTTTGTCTTCTTATGAAAACAATCTTCACAGATGAAACGACCTTCATTTTTTAGATAGGCTTTAATTTCCGTCATTCCTTTATGCTTTGGATAACGCATTTTCACGAAAACAACCTCATTATCCTCAATTTCTTTACTACAAACAGAACATTTAGGTTTTTCTCCAAACAATTTTAATTCCCCATTCCTTTTAGACTTTATATATGAATTTTTATTCTATATTTAGTAAGCGCTTATCTCGATGTTTAAGCCTATAATCAATTATTTATATAAAAGTTCTATAACTACTTCAAATAGACCTGCCAAGATTTATCCTTATATTTCGATTAGTTTGATACAAACTGGGAAACATAAAGAAAACGGAAAAAGGGGAACTATGATGAAATCGAACTTACATATGCGGGAAATAAAGCAAACAGAGATTAAACAATCGATTGAGTTACTTAACTATGTTTTTCAAATGAATTTATCCATCAACAAAGATCGTCTCTTTGTGTCAGCTAAATCCACACAGTTTGATGAAGGGGTTGCGCTTGGTTGGTTTGACGGGGATCATTTGGTTGCGCAAATATTAAATCTGCCATTTGAAGTCAATATTCATAATCGTGTTTACAAGATGGGTGGAATCACAGCTGTTGGAACATATCCTGAATATTCTCGCCACGGTTTAATGCATAAATTAATATACGCAAGTCTAAAGCAAATGAAAAAAGACGGCTATACGATTTCTTATTTATTTCCATATTCAATTCCGTATTATCGAAAAAAAGGTTTTGAAATTATGAGTGATATTGTAGAATATCAAATTCGAGATACCCAAATTCCTCATTATGATCATATTCCTGGACAAGTGCGTCGTGCATCTACAACCGATGAAGATGTGAAAAATGTGTATCATCAATTTGCGATGCGTACACATGGTGCGATGATTCGAAATGAAATTTCATGGAACGAAAAGTATCAGGAAGATTACTGGGAGGAAAAGTTTATCGACAGTGATGCCAATTTACAGGCTGCTGTTTATTATGATGAAGAGGGAAACGCGCTTGGCTATATGTTCTATCGAATCATGGAAGAAAATTTCTATATCGATGAACTCATCACTTTAAAAGAAGTAGCTCGAAAAGCCCTTTGGAATTTTATCTATGCTCATCAATCCATGGTCTATAAAGTATTTGGTAAAACAACCGGTAACGAGGCAGTCGCATTTCTGATGCAAGATAGCGAGATCAAACAAAGTCTGTCCCCTTATTTTATGGCTCGGATTGTTGATCTAATCGGTTTTGTGAAGCAATTTCCTTTTGCAGAAAACGAATTCCATATGCGCTGGGCTATTAGTGACCCATTAGCCGAATGGAATCAAGGTACTTTTGAAATCTACTCCGATGAAAAAGGTCTAAAAGTACAGAAAATTTCTGATGAATTAATAGAAGATGTTGTTCAAATGACCGTCCAAACCTTAATAACAATGCTGCTCGGTTATTTAAGACCAATTTATTTATATAAAATAGAAAGAATAAAAGGAGATCCCTCCTCCATCCTCTTATTAGAAAGAATCATTCCCACAGGCGTCCCAACATTTGTAGATTATTTTTAGAATACCGATAGTTGTTTCTAAATTGGAGAGCGAGTTGTGCAAAAGGGATTCCGAGTTGTGC
>NZ_ML122569.1:0-48454 GCF_003844195.1 Rummeliibacillus sp. TYF005 | reverse complement strand
TTTGACAACCCCAACAATTAGTATAGAACCTATTTATGCTCTATTATAAATAACGTAACATTATTTCTTTATTTTAACAAGAAAAAACACGGTCTGACAAAGCTCAGACCGCGTTACTTCAACTGTTCATGTGCTTCTTTTACTAACGAAGCAAAATCTGTGTAGGATTTTATTTCTTCCCCAGCTTTTGGATTATAAAGATGGAATAAGAATTCAATATTCCCCTCACCACCTGTTATAGGTGAATAAGATGCATCTTTTACAACAAATCCTATAGATTCAGCAAATGTAGCGATTTTTTCTAGAACTTCTAAGTGCGTTTTTGCTTCCCGTACTACACCTTTTTTTCCGACCTTTTCTTTTCCTGCTTCAAATTGTGGTTTCACTAGAGCGACCACATTTCCACCAGGTAAAAGAAGTGTTTTCAAAACCGGTAAGATGAGTTCTAAAGATATGAAAGATACATCGATTGTTGCAAAATCAGGTAAGCCTTCTACTAAATCGGGAGCTGTTACATATCTGAAATTCGTCTTTTCCATCACTGTTACACGATCATCAGAACGAATTTTCCAAGCTAATTGGTTCGAACCAACATCTAATGCATAACAGTGTTTTGCACCATTTTGCAATGCACAATCCGTAAAACCACCCGTTGAGGAACCGATATCTAGCATCAATTTGTCTTTGACATCCACATCAAACAGTTTTAATGCTTTTTCTAATTTTAAACCGCCACGGCTTACATATGGTAATTGATGTCCTTTAATCGTCAATTCGCTATCGACGGGAATTTTCTCTCCCGCCTTATCGATGCGAACTTCCTTTAAAAAAACTTGACCTGCCATAATTGTCCGTTTTGCTTTTTCTCTTGTTTCACATAAGCCACGTTGTACTAATAATACGTCAACGCGTTCTTTTGGAATTTTTGTTGTCATTATGCTTTCAAACCTGCTTGCTTTTTTGAATTTTTTGCGATTAGATTTTCGATTTTCTTTGCAGCTTCTTCGTCTGTAATATGCAAATCACGAAGCAACAAATCTACACTACCGTGTTCAACGAAAGTATCTGGTATACCCATTCGATCAATCATATCTGTTGAATAACTATGATCATTCGCAAATTCTAATACAGCACTGCCAAAGCCGCCTTCAAGCATTGCTTCTTCAATCGTTAAGATTGGTTTTCCGCTTTGCATAAGGCGATGTAACATTTCTTCATCCATTGGTTTGATGAATCGTGCATTGACAATTTCAACATTTATACCCTTTATAGCAAGAATATTGGCTGCACGTTCAGCTAATGAAATTGTTGTACCAAATGTTACAATTGCTGCATCTTTTCCTTCTCTTAGCACTTCCCATGTACCAATCGGAATATCATGTAATTCAGCATCCATTGGCACACCTAAACCGTTACCACGCGGATAGCGAAGTGCAATTGGACCATCTTCATAATCAAATGCCGTTTTGACCATATGTTGGCCTTCATTTTCGTCTTTCGGCATCATGATCACAATATTCGGCATGTGACGTAAAAACGCAATGTCAAATACACCTTGATGTGTTTCCCCATCTGCACCAACCAATCCAGCACGATCAATACCGATCACAACATTTAAGTTTTGACGACAAATATCATGTAGCATTTGATCGTATGCACGCTGTAAGAACGTAGAATAAATTGCTAAAAACGGTTTTGTACCTGCAGCAGCCATTCCCGCAGCCATTGTAGCCGCATGCTGTTCCGCAATCCCAACATCATAAAAACGATTTGGGAATTCTTTTGCAAATCCTTCTAATTTTGAACCTACAGGCATTGCTGGTGTAATAGCTACCACTCGATCATCTTGACGAGCGATTCGAGAAACTGTATCCGCGATTAACTTGGACCAACCTGGCGCTGCTGTTTTTGATTTAACAAAATCCCCTGTTTCAATTTTATAAGGGCCAGTACCGTGCCAAGTACCAATTTTATCGTTTTCAGCTGGTAAATACCCTTTACCTTTTTTCGTGATTACATGGATAATAACAGGTCCTTGCATTTTTTTAGCGTTTTGTAATGTTTCTTCGAGCATATCAAAATTATGACCATCTATTGGTCCAAGATAAGTAAAACCAAGTTCTTCAAAGAAGACACCAGACACAAGTAAATATTTTAAACTATCTTTTACTCGTTCAGCTGTAGAGGCTAATTTACCGCCTACTGCCGGTATTTTCTTCAATAACATTTCTAAATCGTCTTTTACTTTATTGTATTGGCTCGCTGTGCGAAGGCGACCTAAAATATTATGAACAGCACCAACGTTTGGTGCGATTGACATTTCATTATCATTTAAAATGACGATCATATTTGTTTTTTTGTGTCCAATATGATTCAATGCTTCCAGCGCCATACCACCTGTTAAAGCACCATCACCTATAATTGGAACGATATAATTATGTTCTCCTTTTACATCCCGTGCTGCTGCCATACCCATAGCTGCAGAAAGTGATGTTGAACTATGTCCAGTTTCCCACACATCATGTTCACTTTCGATACGTTTTGGAAAACCACATAATCCCTTGTATTGTCGAAGTGTATCAAATTCTGATGCACGACCTGTAAGGATTTTATGAACGTAAGCTTGATGTCCAACATCAAATAGAAGTTTATCTTTCGGACTATTAAAAGCACGATGAAGTGCGATTGTTAGCTCAACAACCCCTAAATTTGGACCGATATGTCCACCTGTATTCGAACATTTTTTGATTAGAAACTTTCGAATATCATAGCTTAAGTCACGAAGTTGTTTTGAATTTAATTCTTTTAAGAAGGATGGACTTGAGATACTATTTAAATCCATCGCCATCACACACCTTTTCATTGTAGATTCATCGCACATTGTTTTTTACCATTATAGCAGTGATAAACAATTGCACAAAATTAAAAGAGTTTTTATTTGTTACGATGAACAATATATTCGGCAAATTCTTTTAATAAATTACTTTCAGATGGCAATTTTTCTAATGCTTCAATAGCTAAATTATAGTGTACATGAAGTTTGTCTTTTGCTCCATCTAAAGTTAAAAGTGCAGGATAAGTACTTTTATCACTTGCAACATCTTTTCCTGCTGTTTTTCCTAGTTGTTCTGTAGTTCCCACAATATCTAAAATATCATCTTGTATTTGGAAACATAAACCAATATGATGAGCATATTCCACCAAAATGGCTTTTTCCTTTTCAGAGGCGCCTGCCAAGATAGCTCCTGATTCGATACTAAATCGAAGAATAGCTCCCGTTTTATGGACATGCACTTTTTCTAGTTCCGGCAATGTTAGTGACTTTGTTTCTCCTTCTATATCAAGGATTTGTCCTCCTACCATACCTTCTGCGCCAGCTGCTACGCTTAGTTTATCTATAAGTTCTAGACGTTTTTGAGCATCCACTTGTTCCATACGAGCTAAAATACCAAAGGCAATTGTATTTAATGCATCTCCTGCAAGAGTGGCAAAAGCATCTCCATATACTTTATGATTAGTTAATTTACCTCTGCGATAATCATCATTATCCATACTTGGAAGATCATCATGAATTAAAGAGTAGGTATGAATCATTTCAATGACAGCACCTACAGTATAAGCTGCATCATCTTCTACATTGAAATGGTCCATAACAGCTAGTACAAATAATGGTCTAACACGTTTACCACCTGCATTTAATGAATAAAGCATAGCTTCTTTTAATATATCTGGTGCTGTAATTTCTTTTACAAGATCATTCATGCGTTTTTCAACCATTGGAATATTCGCATTCATGAAGTCCTTTAAATGTTGCGTCATTTACCTTTTCCCTCTTCTCCTATTGGTTCAAACGGTGTTTCCTTGCCATTTTCATCCATAACAGAAACAAGTTGTTCTTCAGCTTTCGTTAACTGCTCATGGCAGTACTGTGATAATTGCATACCTTTTTTATATAATTCAATAGCATCCTCTAATGGTACATCACCTTGTTCAAGTTGTTGAACAATTGCCTCTAAATCATTGATTGATGTAGCAAAAGTTTGTTTCTTACTAGTCATCCATTACTCCCCCTTATTTTCCTTTGTAATCGATGTGATTGTTGCATTTGCTGTACCGTCATGTAGATGAAATTCAACTTCATCGTGCTCTTTAATGTCTTTAATCGACTTTAGCACTTTTCCATTGTGATAAGTTAGACTATATCCTCGGGTCATAATAGATAAAGGATTAAGTGCCTCTAGTGTTCTAATGACCGAACGAAATTCTTCTTTTCTTAGATTAAGTTGTTGCAGAACTGCCTTTTTAAGCAATTTTTCATCATTTTCGACTCTCGTCTTTTCATAGCGTAATTGTTGCAATGGTGAGCAAAGCTGTAAGCGATGATCTATTTGAGCAATAGAAAATTTTTGGTTTTTTACATAATCCCGAATACTTTGATGTAATCTATCTTCCATTCTTGAAATTTTTTCAATAAAAGGTCGATAGATTCGCTCTGGATACGCTAGTGGGTAGGATTTTTGTAAGCGCTCTAATTTTGATTTCTCGTGTTTAATACGAGCCTGTGTCAATTGGAATAATTGTGTTTTTCTTGTGAGCAAATATTTTGCCAGTTCTTCGCTACTAGGTACTGCACGCTTTGCAGCAGCAGTTGGTGTAGCAGCTCTCACATCAGCTACTAAATCTGCAATAGTCGTATCCGTTTCGTGACCAACCCCACTAATAACGGGAAGTGCACTTTCGAATATAGCTCTTGCTACGATTTCTTCATTGAATGCCCATAAATCTTCTATAGAGCCACCACCACGTGCCACGATTAACGTATCAATTTCAGGTGTATTATTTGCTTGTTCAATTGCTTTTACAATACTTTTCGCAGCATGTTCACCCTGTACTAATGCTGGGAAAATAACGATATCCGCCAATTTATAATGTTGTTTAATGGTCGTACAGATATCTCGAATAGCTGCACCTGTTGTAGCTGTAACGACGGCCACTTTTCTAGGGAAGGTTGGAATTGGCTTTTTATATAAATCCGAAAAAAGCCCTTCTTTTTGAAGTTTTTCTTTTAACTGCTCAAAAGCTAAATATAAACTTCCAAGTCCATCTGGTTCCATTCCTTGTGCGTATAATTGATATTGTCCGCCACTTTCATAAACGTTTACGTCACCTTTAATCAGTACTTTCATACCGCTTTCAGGATTAAACTTTAATCGTTTAGCACTGGAAGCGAACATAACTGATTTGATCTGTGCTTTTTCGTCTTTCAACGTAAAATAGACGTGGCCTGAGCCATGGTGTTTTACATTTGAAAGTTCCCCTTTTACATATACATTACGTAAATGAGGATCCACATCAAATTTCTTTTTTATATATTTTGTTAATGCTTGTACGGTTAAATAAGGTGTGCTTGTCAAATCTTCAAACTCCTTATCTATCTACTTATTAGCGACTTTTATATTAACGCTTTATAATCATTTCTGTCCTTGGTCTTAGCTATCGATTCAAGTACTCAAGTGATTATTACAGTTGGTCGAGCCAGCCTTAACATTTAAAATAGGCTGTCTTTCGCTAGAAAAACAGCCTTGACGTTACTATTTTACCTGTTTTGTGACCATTTGTCTTATGATAGCTTTTTTTTAGCAGATTGCAATGTATTGAATAATAACATTGTAATTGTCATTGGACCAACGCCACCTGGAACTGGTGTAATTGCTGAAACTTTATCGATGACTGCATCAAAGTCTACATCACCACATAGTTTGCCATTTTCATCTCTGTCCATTCCGACATCAATAACGACAGCTCCATCTTTTACATGTTCTGCACCAATCATTTTTGCACGACCCGTTGCAACTACTAAAATATCTGCTTGTTTAGTTATAGCTTTTAAATCAGGTGTTTTTGAATGACAATATGTAACTGTTGCATCTTTTTGTAGTAATAGTTGTCCCATCGGAACGCCAACAATATGACTTCTACCTATTACGACAGCATGTTTTCCCCTAATATCTACATTTGAATATTCGAGTAATTTCATAACACCAAATGGGGTACAAGGTAAGAATGTAGGTTGCCCTAACAGCATTTTCCCTACACTAATTGGATGAAAACCATCAACATCTTTTTCTGGAGAGATTGTGGCGATTACTTTTTGTTCATCGATATGCTTTGGAAGTGGTAATTGAACTAAAATACCATCAATTGCTGGATTTTCGTTTAAACGTTCAATTTGTTGTAACAATGTTTCTTCTGTGACGTCTGCTGAAAGCTTGATAAGCTCTGAGTAGATTCCCATTTGTTCACATGATTTTTGTTTGTTCGAAACATACGTATGTGAGGCAGGATCGTCACCTACTAAAATAACTGCTAGACCTGGATTAATACCTTGTTCTTTTAAAGCATTCACTTCTTGTTGAATGGATTTTCGAATTGTATTGCCAATTTCTTTACCGTTAATTAGTTTACCTGACATCTTGTTAACACTCCCAAATTCAGCTTTTTTGTAATATATTATGCGAATTTTGATAATACACCATTTACAAATTTACTTGATTTGTCGTCACCAAATGTTTTACTTAGCTCAATTGCCTCGTTTAATACAACACTTTTTGGAGTTTCTGGTGTATACATCAATTCATAAGCCGCTAAGCGTAAAATTGTGCGTTCAATTTTCGCTATGCGATCGAATGACCAATTTTCAAGTTTTTCCGCTAATGCAGTATCAATTTCTGATTGATGTTGAACAGTTCCAGATACTAATTTTTCATAAAATGCATCTGTTCTTTCTTCCATAACGTGTTCCATTGCTTCTTGAATTGTTAACTCTGTATTTTCTAGTTGAAAAAGTGTTTGTAAGGCTTTTTCACGCGCTTCTCGTCGCTTCATGTTAATTTGTTCTCCTTTATACTACTACATCTGGTTATTGTGAGGCACTATTTATTAAAAAATAGCAAGTATCATCACAAAAAGTCCATTATGTGAAGTGTTTCATTTGTTTACAAGTATTTTTATTCTATCATAAAAAAGCCTGAACCGCATGGATTGTTATATGTTTAGAAAAATCAAAATAATATATTAAGAAATAAATGGTAATTGACGAAATTTCAGGTGTAATCATAGCATTTCGAGCCTCAATCTACGGTCATTGAAGTTTAATTTTCAAAATTGCTATTCTAAATAAGAAAATGAGTTAATCCACATTTTCATACTTTTTAAATCCTCCAGAACTCATTTATGTACACTTTCTTTTTCTTCTTCAGCAAAAACAAAAAAGATGCCCGTAAAGGCATCTTTTTTGTTAGTTATCAGTTTTTGCGTCGTTCACCTGGTCAAATAAAATCCCAGTAATATGTACATTCACTTCTTTTGTTGTGTGAGATGTCATATTGGCAATTGCTTCTCGGATTTGAGTTTGAACTTGTTTTGCTACTTTAGCTACAGATACTCCATATTGTACAAAACAATAGACATCCACAATTAAGCCTTCTTCAGTCCACTCTGTTTTAATCCCTTTACCATGAACTTTTTTACCGAATTTTTCTACAACACCAGTTGCGAAGTTACCTCTTGTTTTAGAGACCCCTTCTACTTCTGTTGTAGCAATTCCCGCAATAACTTCAATGACTTCAGGTGCAACCTCAATCTTACCCAATTCATCCTTACCAGAAGGTGTATTTTGAGGTAGAGATTGTACGACTTTTTCAGCCATAGAGTTCGCCCCTTTCACTTATTAAGAATTCATAACGTCATTTTCTTCAAGGAATTTTGTATTAAATTTCCCTGATTTAAATACTTCATGATCCATTAGTTTTTCGTGGAAAGGAATTGTTGTATGGATTCCAGGTCCTTCAACAATAAATTCACCTAAAGCTCGTTTCATTTTAGCAATGGCTTCTTCACGAGTATCAGCATGTACAATTAGTTTTGCAACCATTGAATCGTAATAAGGTGGAATTGCATAACCAGGATACATTGCTGAATCAATGCGGATTCCATTACCACCAGGAGCTAAATAATTTTCAACTTTACCTGGAGATGGCATGAAGTTTTTAGATGGATTTTCTGCATTGATACGACATTCAATCGCCCAACCATTCACTTTCACATCTTCTTGTTTATACACCAATTTTTCACCAGATGCAATTTTTAACTGTTCACGAACTAAATCGATACCTGTAATTGCTTCTGTAACTGGGTGTTCTACTTGGATACGAGTATTCATCTCCATAAAGTAGAACTTGTCCTCTTTGTAATCATATATAAATTCAACAGTACCTGCACCACGATAACCACAAGCTTTTGCTGCTTTAACAGCTGCTTCACCCATTTCAGCACGACGTTCTTCTGATAAAGCTGGAGAAGGTGCTTCTTCAACTAATTTTTGCATACGTCTTTGAACAGTACAATCACGTTCACCTAAATGGATTGTGTGACCATAGTTATCAGCTAATACTTGAATTTCGCAGTGACGGAAATCTTCTATGAATTTTTCTAAGTATACGCCAGGGTTCCCGAAAGCAGCAGCTGCTTCTTTTTGAGTGATTTGCACACCTTTGATCAAGTCTGCTTCATCACGTGCAACACGGATCCCTTTACCCCCACCACCGGCAGTAGCTTTAATAATAACTGGATATCCAATTTCTTTTGCTACTTCAACGGCTTCGTGTTCATCTGCTACTAGACCTTTTGAACCTGGAACAGTTGGAACACCTGCGGCAATCATTGTATCTTTTGCAATATCTTTGATCCCCATTATTTTAATGGCATCTGAAGTTGGTCCGATAAAAGTAATTCCTGCATCTTCACAAGCTTCTGCAAAGCTAGCATTTTCAGCAAGGAAACCATATCCTGGGTGGATACCATCGCAACCTGTTTTTTCAGCTACAGTTAGAATTCGATCAATTTTTAAATAACTATCACTAGAAAATTTTGAACCGATACAATAAGCTTCATCAGCTAATTGTACATGAAGTGCATCACTATCTGCTTCTGAATAAACAGCTACAGATTGAATCCCCAATTCTTTACATGCACGAATAATACGTACCGCGATTTCACCGCGATTTGCGATTAATACTTTTTTCATGTGGTAAACCTCCCTTAGTTTTCTTTTACAAGGAATAAAGGTTGACCGTATTCCACTAATTCGCCGTCATTTACCAGAATTTCAACAATTTCCCCTTGTACTTCTGCTTCAATTTCATTGAATAGTTTCATCGCTTCTACGATACAAACAACAGATTCTTCGCCCACTTTGTCTCCTACTTGAACGAATGCTGGAGATTCAGGATTTGGCGCTTTATAGAAAGTACCAACCATTGGTGACACGATTTTGTGTAATGATGCATCATTTGCTACTTCAGCTTTTGGTGCTGTTTTTTCTGCAACTGGTGCTACTGGTGCTTTTGGCGCTTCAACAACTGGTGCTGCTGGTGCTGTTTGCGCTGGTGTAACTGTTTTAGCAACTGGTGCAGGTGCATCAGTTACAATAGTTTTAGTACCATTCTTTTTAAGTTTCACTTTAGTGTCATCTACTTCATATACGAATTCATCGATTGATGAAGCATCTACTAACTTAATAATTTCGCGAATTTCTTGAATTTTCAACATACATTGCTCCCCTAACTTTTGTGTAATATAATACATCCCTTATTCTATCGCGTTTATTACAATTTTTAAACACTTATTTAAAAATTATCATTATTCAAGAAAATTCGCTCAAAATTCAGTTAATTGTTTCAGATTGAAAATCCACGACTACTTTTCCAGTCTCATTCATCTCTTTTTTTACGACATAAATGATCTCATTTGCTTTTGTTTTTGATAATTCGTTTGCCTGTACTGTAACACGAATTTGGTTGTCCTCAGCTCGTACAAAAGCATCAGAATATCCTAAAGTTTTGATCAACATTTCTAACATTGCTTCGTTAGACTCATCTTTAGTAATTGCATCAATTTCGTTAAATGCATCATTTTTTTCTTCGGCAGTATATTGTGATGAAGCAATTTTTTGAGTTAATGTTTCTTTTAATTCACTACGTTTGTTCTGTAATTCCATACGCATCTCTTCAAACAGATGACTTTCTGTTGTTACTGGAGTAGTTTTTCCTGTTTTACTAGCAATATCACTGATTTGTGTGTCCTTTAACGAATCGCTAAAAATTGCCAGTCCATTAAATGGTGTCACAGGATTAGACAAATAATACACTGAGATAACCGCAACTAAACTTAGTAATGTTAAAAACCATACTGCTTTCTTTTTTACTTTCAAAATTAATCCTCCTTTTTTTCCATTGGTCGTACAACAATACGATGAGATGGTATTTCTAACACACTAGATAACACTGTAACAAGATCTTTTTTTACCGTTATAGAATCAGCTCCTTCTGCCACTACTAAAACGCCTGTTACTTTTTGTTTGCTTTCCGCATTTTGTTGCCAACTAAAATATTGGCTTAATGATGATGTGTCATCATTTTTTGCTTCTCCGCTTGGTTGGTCATAATAAAAGTAGACCATGACCTTCCCTACGCCTTCAATTGAACTTAAAATAGATGTTAATTGGTTATATTGCTGTGAAGCGCTCTTAGATGTATTGACATCATCTTTTGTTCCTTTGGTAAGGCTCCAAAAACCACTAATTAGAAGCAATACAATGATGACTGCTGCAATGAGGAACCGCGTTTTTTTGATGTTTGGTGCTTTTCCAAGGACATCTCCTCCTTCAATACATTAACAACTAGTTCATCTTATGAATGTCTTGTACACAATATGCAAAACTAGTTATAAAAAGAAATAGTTTATACAATATAATGCGACAAACATTTTTAATAGAATATTGGATTCCTCTTCATAATCTTTTGGAATGAGCAATAGGATAATTTTCCCGATAATACTGTATATCAATAAGCCAAACAAGAAGCTAGACACTTTACTATGCTCCTCCCCTGCCAATTTGCATTTGTATCATTAGAACTACCATCATAATAGTAAAAAAGTAAGCAAACGCTATTAAAAAAGAAACCGCACATAATATAAAGAGCGTTTTACTAATATCTTCGATGAGGCCATTCACCTTGCTATCCGTAAATGGTTCTAAAACTGCAGCCATAAATCGATAGCTAAACCCTAAGACTAAAATCTTAACGGTTGGTATGATTGTTACTCCCCAAACTGAGATTAATAATCCAGTGCTTGTCGTCACAATAGCAGTAGAAGAATACGTTTTAAATGTATTGAGCGATTCTGTCACGAGAGATCCAATAATCGGTATATTCTGCTGTATAAGTCTTTTAATAGGTTCAGATATATCATTACTAAAAGATCCGGCAATGACACCATTTGCTGCGAGTAACATGGTGTAGACAACAACAGATGCAGAGACAATACTTAATACTGACATTCGTAGAAAATCTGACATCTTCGCAAATGATAAATCCGGCAACATTCTAGTAATAAAATCAAAAACAAATGCAGCTATTAACATAGGGATTAAAAATTTAGAAACAACTACTAAAATTGTTTGTAAAAACATCAAAAAAACAGGACTAATCGCTAAAACAGAAAATAGTCCTGATCCAAGAAGCAAAGATGAAGTTAACAATGGGGATAACACAACATAAATATGCATCAATTGGTTTGTTATATTTCGCATTTCATCGAATGCATCAAATACAGGACGAATAGTGACCATGATGACAACGATTAAAAAGAAAAATCTTGTCCACTCTTTCATTGATGGAATAAGCCAATTAATACATAGAAACAGGAATGCGTATAGAAAAAAAGAACGTAGTGAAAAAATTTGTTCTTTAAAAGGTTCTAAAAAAAATGCAGTTAGTTGTTCGATTTCCCCACCCTCCCTATGGCACTAATAGCTTTTCCCATTGTTTTAAAAGTTCACCTAACTTGTCCAACCAAAGTGTAGCAATCCAAATTTTAATAGCAAGATGACTAATAAAAGCAATACTACTATAATCGTTTTCTTCAAGGATTTCTGAAATGATAATAGAGCATAAATAGAGCAAGGAACTACCTAATATCAAAGGCAAAAAAGGTAGATCAAACAAGTAAAATGTCTTTAATCTTTGCCAAAAAGGTAGTACTACTCGCATCATTAAATAACTCCATAATATAAAAAAGTATACAATGGCTAATAACCGATGTAGTGCCGGTGACGTCATTTGTATACCTACCAAAAGCAAAAGTGACAGCAATATAAAGAATAAGAACACCATCTATGACGTCATCAACCATTGGAAAAATGTAATGATCTCATCAAAGAAGAGACGCATAAATCTTAATAATTCTATAGTTATATATAAATAAGCAATAAAATTAAGAAAAAATGAAAACTCTTTTTTCCCTGTTTGTTCAAAGAAAACATGCAATAATCCTAAGACAAGTCCTATGCCAGCAATTCGTAATAAATCTTGAAGTTCCGAAGTCGTCCCTCCTCTCATTTCAATTTATGTATAGCTAAAAAAAATATGCAAAAAAGAAAGTATCACTGTGATTTTCTGTCTGCAAAAAGGTGCAGGTTTAAAAACTGATATCTTTGCATGAATGTCTCTAACGAAAAAATATGCGATAAGAGTAGATTCCCTCATCGCATATTTTCAATTTAAAAAAACTAAGGGGAATTGCATATCGCAATTCCCCTTTTTATGAGCTGAAACAAACTATGCCTCAGCATCCTTATTTTTTCTACTGTTGTGCTGATTTAATTAAGCACGAGAAACGTAAGAACCATCAGAAGTGTTGATGACTAATTTATCGCCTTCGTTAACGAAGAATGGTACGTTTACAACTAAGCCAGTTTCAAGAGTTGCTGGTTTAGAACCACCAGTTGCAGTATCACCTTTAATACCTGGTTCAGTTTCTGCTACTGTAAGTTCTACTGTATTTGGAAGATCGATACCAAGGATTTCACCTTCGAACATCATGATGAATACTTCCATGTTTTCTAGTAAGAATTGTAGTTCATATTCTAATTGTTCTTTTGTAAGTTCAATTTGTTCGTATGATTCCATATCCATGAATGCATATGAATCACCTGAAGCATATAAATATTGCATTTTACGAGTATCGATTTGTGCTTTTTCTACTTTTTCACCAGCACGGAAAGTTTTTTCTGCAACGTTACCATTACGTAGGTTACGTAATTTTGAACGTACGAAAGCAGCACCTTTACCTGGTTTTACGTGTTGGAATTCGATAACTCGGAATAGGTTACCATCAACAAGAATTGTTAATCCTGTTTTAAAATCATTTACTGAAATCATTTCTAAATATCCTCCAATATTAAATTATAAGATGATTAATTCTTTAGGGGCATGAGTTAATTTTTCATTGCCAGTCGCTGTAATAAGCGTATCATCTTCAATACGTACGCCACCAATACCTGGTAGATAGATCCCTGGTTCGCATGTTACGACCATTCCTGGTTCTAATACTACACTTGAGCGCATTGATAATGCAGGACCTTCATGTACTTCTAAACCAATCCCATGGCCAGTTGAATGACCAAATGCATCTCCATAGCCATGTTTCTTAATATAATCGCGTGCAACTGCATCCGCTTCAATGCCCGTCATACCAGGCTTAAATTGTTCAAGTCCAAGTAATTGAGCTTCTAAAACAATTTGATAAATTTCTTTTAGTTGATCAGCAGGTTCACCAACAGCAACTGTACGTGTTGTATCAGAGATATAGCCATTGTATAAAGCACCATAGTCTAAAGTGACTAAATCACCTTTTTCAATTATTTTATCAGTTGCAACGCCGTGTGGCAATGCTGAACGCAAACCGGAAGCAACAATGGTGTCAAATGAAGATGAAGTAGCACCAAGTTTTCTCATGAAGAATTCCATTTCGTTAGAAACTTCAAGTTCTGTTCTTCCAGGTTTGATAAACTGAATAATATGTTCGAATGTGGCATCCACAATCTCACAAGCGACCTTAATAATTTTAATCTCTTCTGGACTCTTTATCAAGCGAATATTTTCAACAATTCCAGAAACGCCCACTAAATCAGCTGAAATTAGCTTAGAATAGATTTCATACATTTCAAAGGTTACGTTATTTTTTTCAAAACCAAGTGTTTTTATACCCATCAATTGTACTTGGTTAGCGATTTCTTGCATAATCGTACCTTTGTTTTCAACAATACGATATCCTTTTACCTGTTCGCTAGCTTGCTCTGTATAACGAAAATCTGTGATAAACACAGCATCATTAAGCGATACAATCGCAACACCTGTTGTTCCAGTAAAACCTGTCATATAACGACGATTGTAATCATTGGTGATTAATAATGCATCCAAGTTTTGTTTTTGAAGTGCTTTACGTAATTTTTCTAGTTTTTCCATCGCTGTCTATTCCCCTCTTTCCGCTTCTAAAAACATTCGTAATGCAGCTTGATAACCGAATGTACCAAGTCCTGTGATTTGTCCTACACAAACGGGGGCAAGATACGAGTGATGTCTGAATTCCTCGCGCTTATGTACATTAGAAATATGAATCTCAACTACTGGGATATCCACACCAGCAATTGCATCTCTTAATGCAATACTAGTGTGAGTATAAGCACCTGGATTAAATACAATTCCATTTACTCCTGAATCTTCAGCTTCATAAATCCAATCTATTAACTGTCCCTCATAATTCGACTGCTTACATTCAATTGTTGCATCATATTCTTCTGCAAGCTTTTTTAGCTGTGATTCAATGTCTTGTAAAGTTTCAGAACCGTAAATTGTAGGTTCTCTTTTACCTAAACGATTCAGGTTTGGACCATTTAAAACTAAATATTTCATCCAGAAATCCCCCCAATATGTTCCTTTTCATAATATTCTTATTTTAGCACATTATTGATCGGAATTGGGCAATTTATTTCGAGAATCTAAGCTTCTAACTTTGGCGTGAAATGAGGCAGTTTCTAATATCCACAGAAGGTGTATCGCGATAATCACACTTAATGGAATTGAAAATTTATGGATATTAGGCGTTTTTTGCATATACCACTCAATTAGCCACACAAACAAAGCCGCTAACAAAATAGCTATAAAATTCATTTTAATATTTTTCATTAATTCACCTAATGCAAATAAAATTGCAATAATCACCATTATAAATATCCAAAGGATAAACCATTTAACAAGTGGATGGGCGTGATCATATACATTCAAATTTTCCGCCCAACCAATTGGTGAAAATTTTATAAATTTAAACACATGCAGTATTTTTAGCGAAAATAAAAACGTGAGAGAACTTGATAAAATAGTCCATAAATACACATAAAACCTCAAAATAACCCCTCCTTCATCAAAAGGATAGACAAAATCCAATAATAATATGCTTTCCCTAGAGCTTTCTATGAAATTTTTGGTACAATGAAAGCAGTTTTAATATATATTCTAGGAGAGCGGTGTAAATCGTGAAAAAACAATCAAATCCTCCCGTATATGGAGGACAAGCTTTGGTTGAAGGTGTCATGATGGGCAGTAGAGAACATACAGTAACTGCTATTCGTCGAAATGACAATTCTATCGAATACTTTTATGTGGCTCGGAAAGCAAATCCAAAATTAAAAAAGCTTAAAAAAATCCCTTTTATCCGCGGGATTATCGCGTTAATAGAATCAGCAGCTAATGGTTCTCAACACTTAAACTTTGCGAGTGCTAGATATGGTGTAAATCCAGGTGAAGAAGAGACAGAAGAAAAAGAAGAGGGCTCAAAACTAGAAGTATGGCTCGGTGTTGCTGCTATCGGTATTTTATCTTTCATCTTTGGAAAATTCATCTTTACGTTAATCCCAGTATTTCTTGCACAACTATTTCACACTTGGCTTCCTGGGAAAACTGCACAGATATTACTGGAAAGTGGATTTAAGCTTATTCTTTTACTAGGTTACATATATTTTGTATCATTAACACCACTGATAAAACGTGTATTCCAATACCATGGATCTGAGCATAAGGTGATTAACTGCTTTGAAAACGGGCTACCATTGACAGTAGAAAATGTTCAAGCACAATCTCGCCTTCATTATCGTTGTGGGAGTAGTTTTATGCTCTTTACAGTAATTGTAGGGATGTTCATCTATTTCTTAGTACCAACAGATCCATTTTGGCTACGAATTGTGGACCGCATCCTACTAATACCAGTTGTGCTTGGTGTAGCATTCGAGGTGTTACAAGCCACAAATGCTTGCCGTAATATCCCGGTGCTTCGTTTCTTAGGTTATCCAGGATTATGGTTACAACTTTTAACAACAAAGGAACCTAAAGACGATCAAGTAGAAGTGGCAATCGCTTCATTTAATAAGTTATTAGAAATTGAAAAGGATCCGACAAAAATCCCAGAACAAAAAGAAATGCAAGGCGCTTAACAGCACCTTGCATTTTTTATTTCTTTCGACTCCTCCACTTTCTCATACCTTTTGCTCCAAAGAAACCGACTAGCCAAAATACTAAATAATAGATTGAATATCCCCAAGCGGAACTATTTAAAAATGAAAGAATAACTATCGTAAATGCTATATAAGATACGAGTAGAGCCAAAAAAGGATTAATATTATTAGTTGCGCATGATATCCCCTGTATTAAGAATGTTAAAGGAAAAATAATGACTATCCCTAATAGAAAGAAGGATTTGTTGACATCACCTTCACCGAAAAGACCGAACATTGCTAATACAGTTAATGTCAGCATCGTAAAAGCTGGAAAGATTAAGCCAGCAATTTTATTGTACATGTGTTTCAACTCCTTGCAGTTCCTTTTATTTTAACATGAAAAGGATTACAAGAAGTATTAATATTATGAAATCTCAATATGGCTTTTAGGTCCGTTTAGAGTATTTGAAATCATATAATATATTAATGTCGAAAAGGTTCCTTTTGTTTCCCTTTGAATTTTATCCAAGTATTATTAAACTCTGCATAATCAGTAATATAGAAATCGGCTACCTCACTTTCCCCTTGGAACATACAAGTATAAATCCCTACTTTTTTAGCAGGTATTAAATCGAGTTCTCGATCACCAATTGCTAATGTTAAGTCGTATTTTCGATGTAAATATTCATAAGATGCAGGGTCTGGTTTTCTGGGGTACCCATCTTCTGGTGTCACAATTTCAGAAAAGTATTGTGCAAGATTATAGTGATGAAGAACTTTCTCTACTGTTGCTTTGTCTTTATGCGTCATAATTACATTTTGATCTGCTAGTCTAAGTACATTTTCAATATTTGCAAATGGAGGCAATTTAGAAACATCCAACTGTTCATCTTGTTTCATAAAATCTTCAATCTCTTTGCTAGTTAATTGAAAATATTCAAACGCATTAGAAAATGATATCTTCAAATGTTGTAATACTTCGTCATAACTTACATTCTTATTAATCATTTGACAAAAAAGCTTTGCATATGCTGGGTATGTATTACAAATTGTACCGTCAAAGTCCCATAATATATTCATCTTTTCAGCTCCTTTAATTATTAAAAAAGGACTGTCCCATAAGCATAAAACTTATGAGGCAGCCACCTTCTTTCTAGAACAAATATCCGCTATGAAGTAATACTCCTGCGCCGGTCGAATCAAGACTCTACCATCTATCATAAAGGGCATATCTTAAAAGGAATTTTCATACATGCCCTTTCTAATTTTGTCTATTTTATAATCCACATTTTAGTTGAGCACCACAGTTTGTGCAAGTATTACAGCCACCTAATTCTTCAACTGTCCCTTTGCGACATACTGGGCAAGTATTTCCGACTTCTGAACCAATTGTTACGTTAGTAGAACGTAGATCTTGAATAGTATCTACAAGAACAACTGGACGTTTTTCAATTACTTTTTCTTCAACTACTGTTTCATCCATATGATTCTCTTCGGCTTTTAATGTCAACACTTGAGAATCACGACTTCCATCAACATAAACTGTACCGCCTTTTGCGCCACCTTTATAAAGACGTTCATACACTTTTTGAACTTGTTCTACAGTATAACCGCGTGGGGCGTTAACAGTTTTAGAAATTGAACTATCAATCCAACGTTGAATGATACATTGTACATCTGCATGTGCTTCAGGAGCTAATTCCATTGCAGTCACAAACCACTCTGGTAGATGATTTTCGTCCGCTTCTGGATGTGCTTCTAAATATTCTTGGACAATATCTGCTTTTACTTCGATAAATTTACCAAGTCGTCCACTACGATAATAAGTAAATGAGAAGTAAGGTTCTAAACCTGTTGAGACGCCCACCATTGTACCAGTAGAACCAGTAGGTGCAACTGTTAATAGATGAGAATTACGAATACCGTTTTCTACTACTGATTGACGTATATATTCTGGCATTTTTTTCATAAAACCTGTTTCTGTGAAACGTTTACGAAGAACAGCTGTATCTTCTTCCGTTTCGCCTACTAAGAATGGGAAACTACCGCGTTCTTTTGCCAATTCTGTAGATGTTTCGTAAGCTGTAATAGCAATTGTCTTAAAGATCTCATCTACTAGGATATTACCTTCTTCAGATCCATATTCTTTTTCACAGTAGATAAGTAAATCCGCAAGACCCATAACACCTAGTCCTACACGACGTTCTCCTAGTGCTTGTACACGGTTTTCTTCAAGGAAGTATGGTGTAGCATCGATTACGTTATCTTGCATGCGTACGCCTACTCTAACTGTTTCTTTTAGTGCTTCGAAATCCACTGTTTTTGTGTCTTTCTTTGCAAACTGAGCTAGGTTTACTGCAGCTAGGTTACAAACTGAATATGGCGCTAATGGTTGTTCACCACAAGGGTTAGTTGCAACAACCTTTTGTCCATAACTTTTTGCATTTGTCATTTCATTGGCATTATCGATAAAGAAAATACCAGGTTCTGCTGAATAGGTAGCACAGATATTGATTAAATTCCAAAGCTCACGTGCTTTAATCGTACGATATGTACGAACAGCATGTCCCATAGCTTCCCATTCACGAACATCGCCACATTTATGCCATTCTTCGTTATAAATTGCCATTTCTTTTTCGTCATAAGTTTCAACTGCAGGGAAACGTAGCTCAAACTCTTTATTATCTTCAACAGCTTCCATGAATTCGTTTGTCAATGTGACAGAAATATTGGCACCTGTTAAGAATTCTGGGTTGTTAACTGTATAAGTTCCGCCATCTCTTAGTTTTGCTTCTGCATCTTTGAAAATACCCTCATTAAATCCGCCGAAACCAGGAATTGTTTTATAATTTATGATTCCTTGGTACATAGCCTTTTCTTGTTCTGTTAATGGTGTGAATTTAAGTTTTTCTTTTGCAAGACGTTTAATCTCTTCATCCTTTGTATTTTCGATTAAGAATCGCAATATACGTGGATTTTGCATTTTAGAAATAATAAATTCATAGATATCAGGATGCGTACAAGATAACATAATCATTTGAGCACCGCGACGTGATCCGCCTTGTTCTACAAGATGTGTCAATTTCGCAATATCATCTAACCATGATACAGAACCTGATGATTTACCATTTACACCACGAGCCAATGTATTACGCGGTCTTAATGTTGAACCGTTTGTGCCAACACCGCCACCTCTACTCATAATTTCCATTACTTGTTTACGGTGATCACTTATTCCTTCACGTGAATCAGCAACAAATGGCATTACGTAACAGTTAAAATATGTAACATCCGTACCGGAGCCTGCTCCATAAATAACTCGTCCGGCAGGGATGAAGTTTAAATTTACAAGCTGTTTATAAAATTTTTGATACCATTCTTTACGTTTTTCTTCTGTCTTTTCAACAGATGCTAAACCTGTAGCATTACGTTTAGCTATTTGTTCATAAAAGACTTCTAAAGGTTTTTCAATAACATCTAATGAACGAGAAACAATTCCTGAAGCTTGTTCTTCTGGATCATCAATTGCACTACGATAGTCTTCCTCGATTAAGATTTTTGCTTTTTTAGTTGTTTCATCGATTGAAACGATATAACCAAGTCCACGAGCAGGGAACTTCGGATCTGCCTTTACTGTTAAAACAACAAAATCCCCAGCTTTTAACGTTTTCTTTTCAGTATCTTTAAAAGAATAACGGTCAATCATCACAAGTCTAGATACACCTTTATGAGTAATATGCATATCCTCTGTGATGGAATGAACTTGAGGAAATTGTTGAATGTCTTTGTTTAATTGTTTAATGTCGATTGTCTGATGATGATGTTGCGATGCAAGTACCATACCATCCGCCCCCTATTCTTATAGCAAAACACAATATATAGTATATTTACATTTAAATACGATACTATATATTGATTAGAAAAGCAAATGGTCTTTTTTTTCAAAGAACGTTGTTATATCGCGTTTTTTAGGATTTTTCGTCTTTTTACCACAAAAAATAAGACTAAAAACCTACTATTTTCTGAAATTCCATTCATCTGTTGCATACTTTGTTTTTGCAAGATTTTCAACAAAATCCTTTTGTTCTTGTGTCAATTCATAAGGGATCAACTCAATATGAAGAGCATCTTCAAATCCCTTGTGGAATGCTTTAGTACAAGTTTCTACATCTACTCTTCGATTTGCTAATTGATTGATAGCCACTGCTTTTTGTGGTAAATGTTTGCGCATGCGTTCCTTCGATGCGTCTGATGGAAAATTGAAAAGTGATATCAATTTTTCATCATCTAAATCGATTAAAATAGCACCGTGTTGTAAAATTACGCCTTCTTGTCTAGTTTGTGCACTACCAGCGACTTTCTTTCCTTCTACAACAAGTTCATACCAACTAGGAGCATCAAAGCAAACTGCACTTTTTGGATTCTTTAAAATATCTCTTTTTTCTTCTGTATCAGGAATAGAGAAATACGCATCTAAGCCTAAATTTCTGAACCCTAATAATAATCCCTCACTAATCACTTTATAAGCTTCAGTGACCGTTTTAGGCATATTTGGATAGTCTTCTGACACGATGACACTATAAGTTAACTCATGCTCATGTAGGACTGCGCGTCCACCTGTTGGGCGTCTGACAAATCCTAAATTCAATCTATGTAATTGTTCGAAATTGATATCTTTTTTTGCTTGTTGAAAATATCCGATAGAGAGTGTTGCAGGATTCCATTCGTAAAATCGAATTACTGGTGGAATTAAACCTTTACTATGCCAATGTAGAAGCGCTTCATCTAGAGCCATATTATATGCTGGACTACATGGACCTGAATTAATAAAATACCATTTATTTGTCATTTTATCGTCTCCCTTTTATATCAACTTTTCTATTTTAACAAAGTCATTGGACTATCGCTAGTTCTTCTTTTATAATATTATTTATAGATAGAAAGGGGTAAGGCAACTTGAGTTGGTTATATACAATATTAATCATCCTTGGCGTAATTATTATTTACGCACTAATTAACGCATTACGCTTAAAAAAAGCAGTAATTACTTTAAATGAAGAAGAATTTAAAAAAGGTTATCGTAAAGCGCAACTAATCGATGTTCGCGAATTAAAAGAATTTGAAGGTGGACACATTTTAGGTGCTCGTAACCTACCAACAACTCAACTTCGCAACCGTTATCATGAGCTTCGCCCAGATAAACCGGTTTATCTTTACTGCCAAAATGCTGGCCGTAGCGCACGTGCTGCATTATTTTTAAAGAAAAAAGGATACAATGAATTGTATCAATTAGAAGGCGGCTACAAAAACTGGCACGGTAAAATTAAAGTCAAATAGTTTTCTTCTAAAAATATGAAAGTCATTTCAAATATGAAATGGCTTTCTTTTTCTTTTTAGAATTAGTTGAACCATTTATATATTCAGTAAAAAGTAATATTTTTTATATTTTGAATTAAAACTTTAACTTGAAGAATCGCTCTCCTGAGATCCTCATTAGTACTAGGCATTTCCATTTTAAGCATAATACTGCTCTTTCATACGCAATTAGTTAAGATTTTATTTCCCACTTCATTTCCTGGGTATATATAATAGGAAGAAACTCCATTTTTTCGATTTTATTTCTCTTTTCAAATTAAAATCCAGGAATTTCGACATACTAAAGGAACTATAAAATTCAATAAAAAGACGATTCATCTCCAATATGATTATCGGAGTGAATCGTCTTTACTTTCAGATTAAATCGATTATTCTTTTTATACTTCTACCGTTTCATTTGGTTTTACATATTTCAAAACTGGATGGCGTGCAGCTCGTGTTTCATCTAAACGGCTTATTACAGTCGTATGAGGTGCTTCTTGTACGATTTCAGGCGTTTCTTCTGCTTCTTTTGCTATTTGAATCATAGCATCACAGAAAGCGTCTAGCGTCTCTTTAGATTCAGTTTCTGTTGGTTCTATCATTAACCCTTCTTCCACATTTAATGGGAAGTAAGTTGTTGGTGGATGATAACCAAAATCCAACAGTCTTTTTGCTATATCGAGCGTACGGACTCCTAGTTTTTTCTGGCGACTTCCACTTAACACAAATTCATGTTTACAATGACGATTGTATGGCAATTCGTAATATGGTTGTAAACGACGCATCATGTAGTTTGCGTTGATCACTGCGTTTTCAGTGACAGCTTTTAAGCCATCAGGGCCCATTGAACGAATATAAGTATATGCACGTACATTGATACCAAAGTTACCATAGTAAGGTTTTACACGCCCGATAGATTGAGGACGGTCATAGTCAAATTGATAGCCATTTTCTGTTTTAACTAGAACAGGCTTTGGAAGGAATGGAATCATATCTTCTTTTACACCTACAGGACCTGAACCTGGGCCTCCACCACCGTGAGGGCCGGTAAATGTTTTATGCAAGTTCAAATGTACACAGTCAAATCCCATATCACCTGGTCTTGCTTTAGACATAACAGCGTTTAAATTTGCCCCATCATAGTAAACTTTACCGCCAACGCCATGAATAATTTCTGCAATTTCAAGGATATGTTCTTCAAAAAGACCTAAAGTATTAGGATTTGTTAACATTAATGCTGCCGTATCAGGACCAACAACTTTGCGTAAATCCTCTAAATCTACTAAGCCATTTTCATCTGATTTCACAGTGACGATGTCAAATCCAGCAACATTTGCAGATGCTGGGTTTGTGCCATGTGCTGAGTCTGGAACGATAACTTTTGTACGACCAGTTTCTCCATTTGCTTCATGGAAAGCACGGATCATCATTAGCGCTGTCCATTCCCCATGAGCACCAGCTGCAGGTTGCAATGTTACTTCAGCCATTCCGGTAATTTCAATCAGATGTTGTTGTAAGTCATACATGAGCTCTAAAGCACCTTGAACTGTTTTTTCATCTTGCAATGGATGTATATTAGCAAAGCCTGGGAATCTTGCAACATTTTCATTGACTTTTGGATTATATTTCATCGTACAAGAACCAAGTGGATAGAAACCAGAGTCTACACCATGATTGCGACGAGATAGTGCAGTATAATGACGCATAATATCTAATTCTGAAAGCTCTGGAAGTTCAGCTTCTTCTGTACGAATAAACTCAGAAGGTAAGATAGTTGATAGTTCTACTTCCGGTACATCTACTTTTGATAAGCTATAGCCTACACGGCCTTCTTTAGATAATTCAAAAACAAGTGGTTGGTTTTCTTTATGCATGTTGTAGAGCCCCCATTTCTTGCACGAGTGCGTCGATTTCTTCTTTTGTACGTTGTTCAGTGACTGCAATTAGAATATGATTTTCAAGTTCAGGACTCACTTTTCCTAAATCAAATCCACCAATAATATTTTTTTCGAATAATGCATCATTTAATGCTTGAACAGAGCCTTCCACTTTGACAACAATCTCATTGAAATGTGGTCCTTTGAAAGGAACTTCAAATCCCGCATTTTCAAAGGCTTCTTTAGCGTAATGTGTTTTTAAAATATTTTGTTTAGCCATTTCTTGGACGCCTTTTTTACCTAGTGCAGTCATTGCTACAGATGCAGCTAATGCATTTAAAGCTTGGTTTGAACAGATATTCGATGTTGCTTTTTCACGACGAATATGTTGCTCACGTGCTTGTAGAGTAAGTACATAACCACGACGTCCATCTTCATCAACTGTTTCACCGACTAATCTTCCAGGCACTTTACGCATTAGTTTCTTTGTTGTTGCAAAGTAACCGCAGTGCGGTCCGCCAAAGGCTTCTGGAATACCAAAAGGTTGCGCATCTCCAACTGTAATATCTGCATCCATTTTACCTGGTGGAGTTAAAATAGCTAGAGCTAGAGGATTAGCTGATACGATAGAAATTCCCTTTACTGCATGAATTGCATCAGAAATAGCTTGAACGTTTTCAATTTGACCATAGAAATTAGGATATTGAACCATAACTGCTGCAGTATCATTATCAATCAAGTTGTTTAGAGCATCTAAATCCGTAACACCATCTTTTAGTGGAACATTCACAACTTCGATTGATTGACCGTATGCATAAGTTTTCACAACATCTAGCGCGATTGGATGAACAGCATCTGATACTAGTATCTTTTTACGTCTTGTTTGTCCTGCTGCCAACATACCAGCTTCGGCAAGAGCAGTTCCACCATCATACATAGAAGAGTTTGCAAGGTCCATGCCTGTCAATTCAGCAATCATTGTTTGGAACTCAAAGATTGCTTGTAGTTCACCTTGTGATATTTCTGGTTGATATGGTGTATAAGCTGTATAAAATTCTGAACGAGAAATAACATGGTCTACAATTACGGGTTTGTAGTGGTCATATACACCTGCACCTAAAAACGATACATATTCATCACTATTTGCATTTTGTTTTGCAAGTTGCGCCAATTCCTTTAATAATGCTGATTCCGATTTTGCAGGTTTTAGATTTAATTCACCTTTAAATCGAACTTTTTCTGGGATGTCTTCGAACAATTCATCAACAGACGAAACGCCAATCACCTTTAGCATTTCTTGCTGATCTTGTTCAGTCATTGGTAAATAACGATGTTTCATGCAGTAAGCCCTCTCTTCTTTTCCCTATTTTTGGCGTTTATAAAACGGTGTTTCAACCGTTTTTACTTTCAAACGACGATTTCGTATTTCAACTTCTAATTCTTGCCCGATTTCAGCGTATTCACTTTTAATAAGTGCTAAACCGATATTACGTTTCGTCAATGGTGATTGTGTACCTGTTGTTACTTCACCTATCTCTTCATCACCTTTAAACACTTTATAACCATGGCGAGGAATTCCTTTGTCAATCATTTCAATCCCTACACTTTTACGCGCTACCCCGTTCTCCTTCTGAGCTACTAGAGCTGCTTTACCATTAAAATCTTCTTTGTTCAATTTCACAACAAAGTTAATACCTGCTTCAAGCGGGGAAATGGTACTTGACAATTCTTGACCGTATAGCGGAAGACATGCTTCAAATCTCAAAGTATCACGCGCCCCTAAACCACACGGAATTACACCTTCCGCTTCGCCTGCACTTAAAATAATGTCCCAAAGTGCAACTGTCGCTTCATTTGAAGCGTATATTTCAAAACCATCTTCGCCAGTATATCCTGTTCGAGATACTAATGTATCATATCCCTTAATGACTACATGTTGTTTCAGACGGAAAGGCTTTATATCCTGTAAATTAGTTTCGGTCAATCTCTGTAAAACTTTTTCAGCTAGTGGGCCTTGGAGTGCTAATTGTCCAAATTCTGATGAACGATTTGTCAGTTCTACATTTCCAAACAATTGTTTGTTCATCCACTCGAAATCTTTTTCAATATTCGCAGCGTTCACGACCAATAGGTAGCGATTTTCTGCAAGTTTATATATAAGTAAATCGTCTACAACACCGCCATCTTCATAGCACATTGTTGTATATTGAGTTTGATCAATTGCCACTTTGGAAACATCATTTGTCACAAGTTTTTGTAAATAAGCTAAACTTTCTGAACCTTCAACAAAAATTTCTCCCATATGTGAAACATCAAATAATCCAGCTTTTGTGCGAACTGCTTCATGTTCAGCTTTAATAGAGGAGAATTGCACTGGCAAATCCCATCCGCCAAAATCAATTGTTTTCCCACCATACTTTTTATAAGATTCAAATAATGGTGTATGCTTTAAATCCGTTCCCATGTACTTCCTCCTAATAAATATAATTTAACCAGCTACCACAGCCCCGATGAGACAACCCTATTTACTTTAGCCAAACTCTAACTTGTTGCCAAAGTATATAATGATTTTAAATGTCTCTCCCATTTCAACAAAAAAAGGACAGAGAAACCCCTTATAAGGATTTCTCTGTCCATGCACCTGAAAGTTTAACCATTACGGCTGGCCTCTTTGGTGGCTAATAATAGCGCTCTCCAGAGTTGCGTCCCGTACGAGTCTTTTTGCCTGAGAGATTCATAGTATTTTACTACTTGCTCCTTCGGCGATGCATTCAATGCATTCTCTCCCCGTACAATCATCCGCCCAAGAATAATCATCTTGATATTATTCACATATCAATGTTCTATAACAGGATTGCTTGATTACATCCTAACATTGAATGAAATAACTTGCAATATTTTTTATAAACATCTTTAAAAAGCGAATTATAACAGTATGCAGACAAAAAATTATTCGCCTTTTAATCTATTCACCTGATATGCTGCATATTCTACAATCTGTCTTAAAGACCGTCCTTCTGTACGAATTGTAATATGTGCTGAACTTTTATAAAATCTCCTACGCTGATAATATAAATCTTCTAACTCTTTTTTAGTTGAACGCTGGACAATGGGACGATTTTTGTCTTTATGAATTCTCTTCCAAATATCAGGAAATGTTGCGTCTAAAAATAATACTAGACCTGTTTGTCGCATTATTTTACGATTTTCTGCATTAACTGCAACTCCTCCACCAGTTGAAATAATGCAAAATTCATCTCTGAAAGTAGTTAAAAATTCCGTTTCTATTTTTCGGAAATAGGCTTCACCTTTTTGTTCAAAAATCTCAGGGATTGTCATTTTTTCCCGTCGTACGATTTCTTTGTCCATATCATAGTAAGGCATTCTTAAATAATAACTGAGTCTTCTGCCAATTGCACTTTTCCCACATCCCATATAGCCGACCAAATATACTTTTCTCATCTTCTCACCTTCTTACCCATTCGACTGCCTTACAACTAACTATTACTTTTTATTAATAGTAGCATGAACACTAATCGATTCCAATAATTCATTCAAGGATAAGAAGAAATATAAGTAAATTAGAAGATTATGTCAAAATTTTTGACTATATGTTGTAAAAATAAAGATAACTTATATACTTTTTATATTTTCTAACCCACTATTATTGTTTATGTTCTTCTATGATTTCTGTACTTCCATCATTTTTTTCTTTTTCCATGGAGTATAAAACTTCTTTTGTTTGATCGATTGCAGCTATTTTTAATGCATTATACGCACGGTAGCGAGAATCATAAGCAACTCCAGCTGTGAGTAAAATATTGGTACAAAAAGCTAAGAAAATCATAGCTGTCAGCAATAAGAATCCTCTTTCATTCTTCGAAATTTGCGACAATATACTCTCTACTCCTTTCTGTGCCATCATGAAACTTAACATTCATCTTAAGAATATACTCTGAATAATCGAACGTTAATTGAGCAACTCCAAATAATAGTGGTTGATAGCCAAGCCCTCGCCTAAGCTCACCACTCATATTCGAAACACTTAGGTCTCCTCGATCTGTTGAATAAATTATTTTTGATAATTTAGGATTATAAGTAAACATTTCTGAATGTGTTAATTCTTTTTGAAGTTGAAAAGCAAAAAGTTCCCAATGTAAATCATCATTATTAAACATGCCGTTATTTTTTTGTGCATACCATGAAAAAAACAAAAGGAAGAAATGAGCAAAAAGCACTAAAATCATAAGTTGCAATAGCGAATCTAATAATGTAAATCCTTTTTCGCATCGTTGAGATCCTAATTTTTGTTTACACATAGCTTTTCTTCTTGAATACTTGTATACACAACACAAATTTGTTGCTCATCCCCTTCCCAAAAATAAGTAATGTCATCGATCATAATTTGACCTTCATATTTTTTGAACTTTTTAATATTACCAGCAGCATATAGGGCTGCTTCTGCCGCATGCATACTTAACTTTTTTTCATATAACGAAGTTTCGAGACGATAAAACAATGGCAACAATGTCCCGAATATTAGCATGACAATTACAAGTGTTAATAATGACTCTGGCAGCGAATGTCCTTTTTCATTGTACAATTCTCACTCTTCCTTCTCCTATATATACAATTGCTTCCTTATTTCTACCATTCACAGTGAATTTAATTGTTCCAGCTTTTAACACAGTTTGATTTTCGGTATATAATACATGGTCCATATTGCTTTTTAGATTAAATTTTATATTTTCGGGGTATTTTCTTATGACCAAAGGCTTAACCATATCATAACCATTTGCATAAATATGAATTTCCCTTAAACTCTCATAAATATAGAAACTAGCGGGTGTTTGATATTGAAAGGAGAGTGCTTGCGTCATTTCAATATCAGACTTTAACTGTTCCATAAAACGGTTTTCTTCTTGCCTATCCATATATTGCTTTCCAACGTTTATACCAATTGAACATATAAGCATGGTGATTACTAAAACAAGTAACATTTCGATAAAGGTAAAACCTTCTTGACCTTTTAAAAGTTGTTTAATTTGCAACTTCTACTTTACCGTCACTAATGGTAATGTTTTTCCCTTCACAGGCTTTAGAATCACTTGTTTTCAAGTAATCTTTACTTTCTAATTCAGCTACTGTTGCAGGGTATTTACCTTGGTCAATTCGATAAGCTTCTACTTGTCCTTGCACCATTTTGGCATAAGCATCACAACCTTTTTTATCAACAGTTGCAAAATGCTTTGTAACATTTGGTATCGCAATTAAGATAAGCACTGAAATGATAAATAAAACAATAAGCATCTCAATTAGAGTAAACCCCTTTTGGCCGTTTTGTCCCAAAAAACTCCCTCCTTTTTAAACAAGCTCCATCATTTTATACATAGGTAACAAAATAGCTAGATAAGCTCCTAATATACAAAGTGCGACGATAACAAAAAGTAACGGTTGTATTAAAGCTAAAATTCTTTTAATACTATTTTCTGTGCGTTCCGTTAGAAATTCGCTATAGATTTGCAATTCACGTCCTAAGTTCCCACCCTGTTCACCATGTAGAACATGTTCTGAAAATCCTTTATAAAAAAAATCTTCTTGAGTAACAGCATTAGATAAAGAATCTCCATAAAAAATTCTTTGTTTAATCTTTTCAGCTACCTTTGACAAATAAGGTTGCATGGACTGTTTTTGTAATAGCTCTAACCCATCTTGCATAGGCATACCACTCTCGATTAAACCACCAAGTTCATATGAGAGCTGTCTAGTTATTTGCAATCTAAATTGCCGATTAACTATAGGAATTTTCAACAGAAATTCAATTTGATCTTCAATAGTTCTTTTTCTTAACCATTTCCACAATAAAAATAATAAAACTAGTAAAACGATTGCCATTGTGATAAACAAATCAGGCAAATGTAAAAAAAATGCAGATAATTTTAAATCAAGCTGTTTTTCAGTCGTTTGAGAATTCATCATAAATGTCATATTCGGTAGAAAATATGTTCGAAATGCTAAGAAAAGTACTATAAGAAATACAAAAAGAATCGTAGGATAGATCATCAGCTTAATAAGTCTTTGTCTGTTTTGTTCCTTTTTTTCCAGTTGTAACGCAACAGTTTCTAAAGCTTGTACAGTTTTCCCATATTCTTCGGCTACCAATATGGTCATAAGATGAATTTTAGGATAGTTTAACAAATCAAGTACTTCAGTCATTGAAGCCCCATTACGTAATGCTTCCTGTATCTCTATTTCAATATCTGTATTATTTTTCTTATGATGTGGTAATAACATAAACAAAGAATCAGAAAAAGTATAACCTTCTTCTAATAAGACACTCATTTTCTTTAACAATTGTGCTGGCTCTTTTATCCGTTTTTCTTTTATCAAATCAAATTTATCAATCCAATTATTCTTTTGGATGAAGGGTAATAGCACCTAGCTTAACCCCCTTTTCAATTTGACCTTCTAATGTATTTTCTAATGGAAGTTCATAAGTACGACCATATTCGATTGCTCGAAAAGCTTCAGCTAAATAACCATCCGATAACACTTCAAAAACAGCAGTAGCTTTTTGAGTTGACTTCAAATGAACCAATCTTTGGGCAACGACACCTAAAACAGTTTGTTTAAGTTCTTCTAAAGAAATCCCTAAATCTAATAAACGGTATAAACAACCAACAGTATTTTTACTATGCACTGTCGTCACTACTAGATGTCCTGTTAACACGGCCTCGATTGCTATTTGTGCAGTTTCACGATCTCTTATTTCTCCAATCATAATAACATCCGGAGAATGCCTTAGAATTGCTTTTAACCCAACTGCATAAGTTACTCCCGCTCTTTCATTTACTTGTATTTGTAGCAAATCAGATTGGTTGTTTTCAACAGGATCTTCTAAAGAAATAATATGCTTTTGATGCTTTGTTGCTAGATGATGAATAAGAGAATATAAAGTCGTCGATTTCCCACATCCAGTTGGTCCAGTCATAAATAGAATCCCTTGAGGCCTCTCTACAAGTTCGACTAGCTGATTAGCAGAATGAGGAAATAAGCTCAACTCTGAAATTGGTAATGTTCGATTCTGTAACATTAACCGAATAACTAAACTTTCTTTTAAATACACAGAAGGTAAGGTAGAAACACGAAAAGAAATATGTTTGTCATTGAATATTTGCTCGAATGAGCCACTTTGGGGTTTACGTTTTTCACTTATGTCTAATGAGGATAAAAATTTTAAATAAGAAATCATCCGATCTCCTATATCTTGGGGAAGTTGTCCAACTGATTTAAGTTGTCCATATTTTCGAAAATAAACGCTGTACTGCTCCTTCGAAGGCATTAAATGTAAATCAGATGCGCCAAAATCAATAGCTTTTTGCAATAATTGTATCGATTTTTGTTCTATTATTGTTTCAGTAAATGACATTTTACCTCCTCTCTACCAAACAAGTAATGACCGCTCTATACTTGTTAGCAATATTATACATGGTCTATTATGGAAATGGAAGAATATATTGAAACATTTTATTTCATTTATTCTGAAAGTAAAAACATACGAATGGTTTTAGAGATTGTCAAAGTATTGACATTTTTATCTTTAAAATTTCTAAAAAAAATCACATTTTCTTGAAGAATAGTTTTTTTCTACTTTCACAATTGGTATATTGCTATATAATAGTAAGTAATGAAATAGGAGGTGAGTTGATATGTTTAATCAACTTAAAGTTACAAGTACTTTATCTGATGAAACTAGATTTTCCATATACCAATTTATGTTGCAAGAAAAAAAATCATTTTCCGTTCAAGATATTGCTGAAAAATTCAATATTCATCCTAACGTAGCTAGATTACATTTATCAAAGCTTACAGAAATCGAAGTCGTTAGTGCAGAATATGAAAAAACAGGAAAAGGTGGACGACCAGGAAGAAGATATAAAGCAAATGAAAATGGCGTAACCTTATCATTTCCTAAAAGAAATTATGAAGAATTACTTCAATGGACACTCGAAGTTATTGAAGAAATTGGTCCTGAAGCAGATCGCATTGGACAAAAAATCAGTTATAACCACGGTCTAAAAGATATGGAACAACTTATCTTAAGTCATGGCAAAGATCGCTCTCAATTATCGATTGATGAAAAAATGGACTTAATAACAGAAGCAGCATCCCTTATCGGATATGTCCCATCAATTAACGAGGGACCTGAAGGAAAAACAATGTCATTTGCAGTTTATAATTGTCCTTACCATGATGAAATAGGTAAACATTCTAACATTGTATGTAATTTACATGAATCTTATCTTAAAGGTCAATTCGATACATTATTCGATGTAAAAGATTTTGTAAAAATTGAAAGCATGACT
Source organism: Rummeliibacillus sp. TYF005 (assembly GCF_003844195.1). Taxonomy (NCBI): domain Bacteria; kingdom Bacillati; phylum Bacillota; class Bacilli; order Caryophanales; family Caryophanaceae; genus Rummeliibacillus; species Rummeliibacillus sp. TYF005. The sequence continues at coordinate 16,460 of NZ_ML122569.1, read as the reverse complement.
AATAGTTGTGATTACTGTACTTATCACGTAAATATATAATATAATATTTAAATTCTTAGGATTTGTGAATTTTTTACACTGTATTGTCACAAACTCTTAGCAACTTGCAGTTTACATGTGTCAATAAAATCATTTATAATGGTTAAGAGATTATTGTGTCGTCGAAAAGGAGGGAACCGTACATGGATAATATGTATAAGGTGCTTGGCTTCTGGACAGGTATTTTCGCAGTTATGTTTTATTTAGGTGGTATGAAAGAGGTTTCGCTATTATTCGTAGCTAACACAGGATTTTTCCTTCTATTAGGCTTCTTAAACCTTACAGAACGTATGTATATGTATATTTTCGGTGCTTACTTAACAGTATTCTTTGCTGGATTCACATACTACGCTACATTCATTCACGTACCAGGTTTAGAACATTAATTGCAAAAAGAGACAGTCATTTGACTGTCTTTTTTTATTTAGTTTTACACTATTGACATATTGTAAAAGATATTTTATTATATAGTCGTAGCTTAACTTTATCCCTCCCATTAATATATGGAGAGAAAACATCCCCTAGATGAAGATAATATCTTCAAGTTGAAGAGGCCCATTTGAGCCTCTTTTTTTAATATCTAAGACATTAAAATAGCAGCCATACTAAATTTGGTGTGTTTCGTTTAAAAGCCGTTTAAAAATGGATTTTGTTCCATTTCTATATCTATTCTTGTTGGGCCGCCATGACCTGGATATATAATTGTTTCTTCATCTAGTGTTAATAACTTATTATGAATGGATGAAAGCAATAGCTTACTATTTCCACCAACTAAATCTGTACGGCCAATACTTCCTTCGAATAATGTATCTCCAACTATCGCAAACCCTTCATCCAAAAATACATAACTAATACTACCAGGCGAATGACCAGGTGTATGCAATATTTTGAATTTAAAATGGCTAATTTCTAATATTTGTTCGCTTTCAATTAAATGATTTGCTGGAGATACTAAAATATCAGGTATTTCCTTATATCGACCAGAACCATTTTGCATTGGATCCTGAAGCCAACTGGATTCTTTTTTATGCAAATATACTGGCACGTTATAAGCATCTCTTACTGCATCCACACCGCCTATATGGTCAAAGTGTGCATGTGTCAATAAAATCGCAACTGGATTTAAATGAAGCTTTCTCAATTGCTTTACTAGCTTCTCTCCTTCACCACCAGGGTCAATCACAAGACATTCTTTATGAGAATTACTAATAATATAACAATTGGCTTGAATAGGCCCTAAAGGATATGTACGAATATTTAACATTTCTTCACCTCAGACCCATTATACAGAAATATTAAAACATTTCTCAAGGCGAAGGCTATTTCAAAAATTGGTTTTATCTATATATCAGACGAAGAAACTTTTAAAATACACCTAAAACAAAATACAAACTGCACATGCTAAAGTTGTAAGTTTCTGTATTTCATAAAAAAGCAACTATTTTATATTACGTTCAAATAACCGTCACATTAAGTTCTCGACAAACAAAACAAATAGCTTTACAATAGAGAAGGAATATTGTTTTACGACATTCATTTTCTGATGTCGAAAGGAGTGTCTATATTGAACTTATTAATGGTTATTTTCGGCCTAGTTGCAATTCTAGGTCTAGTAGGAACAGTGCAAGCTCTTAAAGAAAAAGCTATTCTTGGTGTAATCTTTAACTTTGCAGCGTTCGCAGTGTTTGGATGGTTCGTAGTTATGACTATCCTACATCAAGGTTTCCCACCAAGCCTTCACTAAAATTTGGTATAAAAGAGGGTGCTCCATTTCGGGGCATCCTTTTTTATTTGATCAGTTCTTTACTATTCAGATGATTTAGCTAAATTTAATCTTTTACTACTAACCATTTTTTCTTTTCATAAGGCTTGATAGAAATAACAGTTTCATAATTATTTCCAGAAAGGCAAAGTGTTCCTTTAGCTGAACATATAATTTGCTCATAATTTGGTGATTGTCCAATGGTATGAACACCATTTAAAGAAACATGTACAAGTTTAAAAGGATGCTCACCCTCATCTATTTTCCCATTTTCCATAGGCAATAATACCATCAGTGATTGATCATCCAGCCATTGTACTTCCGGTACAAACCATTGAGCATAATCCGTAACAGCTGGTGATGTCCACTCTTGCTTTTTATTACCTTTTTCTAATACATAACGAAATTCTTCTTTAGTAAAATCCATTGTAACAATCAGAGAAGACTGTTTAAAACAACTTACATAAACTATCTTTTGTTTAGATTCGGACGTTACTTTTCCATTTCTCCAATTGATGGTTGTTAAAGTACCACCGTTAAGTGGATTATTCCCCATTTTGTTTACCCATAATATATTATCAGAGTACCAAGTCCAAAATGGATTGTCAGATTGGAATTCAACTAGTTTGTTTTTGCTTCCATCATATATGTAACTATTATACGAAAAATCATTATTAAAAGCTGATAATCCTACTAAATTTGTGTTATTAGGATTCCAAACTAGAGAGATTTCTTGTGATTTGACGTTAAAATTATGTAGAATTTTACCTGCAACAGTAATTATCGTAACGTTCGCACTTTCTGAGTTATTCGCTGTTTGCACCAGAATCTCTTTCATACTAGGATGAATTAAAACTTGAATAATTGCATCGTCCGAAGTATAAAGAATTTTCTTTTTCCCTGTTTCTAAATTATATCGAACCAATTGCTCCCTATTTTGATGTTGCTCAATGATTAATAAGTCAACCTCAGATAAAAATCCAACAACTGTATGTAATTGTTCTGCCTTTATTTGATATGGGACGATATTCGAGATTGATTTTACGGTATGAATTTTATTGTTCTCAGTTGTTGTTTTATTTTCTTTTGAAATCGACTGTTGTTGACAGGCACCAAGAAAGAGAACTGCAGTCACTAATAGATAAATCATCTTTAACACGTTTTTCACATCCTTTCTGACTATTTCATTATACGATTAAATGATAAAAATTCTAGTATTATATTAATAATTTTTTATCTAGAGAATTTAAATTTATGAAATTTACTTTTTACTAACATAAATGTAAAAAAACCGCATAGCCAGTAATAGCCATGCGGTAATGAATAACTTAAAATCTTATTTTATTTTTTTGCTTCACCCGTTTTGTTGTCGTAGAAACGAAGCAAATCTCCATTGATAATCTTATCAGAGTAATCTAGTTTTTTGTTTGCTTGCTCAATATATGGTGAACATTTAGATGAATCGGTCTTTTGTTCTGTAGCTTTATCGTAACATACTTCGCCAGCATAAACTAATTTATCTGTTACAATACGACCGTCACGGAATGCTACGAAGTCTTTATGGTCTTTTGAGAATAAGTCAGTTCCCATTTGTAAATCATTTTTAGTATCAATACCTAGTAAGTGTAATACTGTTGGTCTAATGTCCATTTGTCCTGCAACTTCATGCATTTGTTTACCTATACCTGAGTTTGGTATATGGATAAAGAATGGTACTCTTTGAAGTTGTGCAGTATCGAATGGTGTAATTGCATCTTTACCTAAATATTGTGCCATAGCTTTGTTATGGTTTTCTGAAATACCGTAATGGTCACCATACATAACAATGATTGAGTTATCATATAAACCAGATGCTTTTAAGTCTTTAAATAATTCTTTTATCGCTTCATCTGTATACCGTACAGTTTGGAAGTAACGATTTACAGTATTATCATCAGAAGTGTAAGGTTTAATCAATTGATCTTCCTCATCTGAAGTGAATGGGAAGTGATTAGATAATGTAATCATGCGTGTATAGAATGGTTGTGGCATTGATTTCATAATCTCTACAGATTGGTCCATATAAGGAATATCTTTTAATCCCCAGTTTGCAGAGTTTTCATCAGTTACATGATAAGATTCTACATCATAGAACTTTTTGATATTGAATGCTTGGTACACTATGTCACGGTTCCAGAAACTCTTATTATTTGCATGTAGTACAGAAGTGAAATAGCCATTTTCGTTAAATCTTTCTGCCATTGAGTTAAAAGTATTACCACTGTTTGTAAAGAATACGGATCCTCGTCCTGTACCATATAATGAGTTTTCTACGATAAATTCTGCATCAGAAGTTTTACCTAATCCAGTTTGATGGTAGAAGTTATCAAAATAAAAAGTATCCTTATCTTTTGTTAGCTTGTTAAGGAATGGTGTTATTTCTTGACCATTCACTTTATTGTTTATAACAAAGTTTTGAGTTGATTCAAGTGAAATAATAATTACGTTGCGTTTTTTAGCAACACCAAAAGTTTTCTTATTATTTTCACCTTGGTTTGATTTCACATAGTTCGTTACATCTGTTAGCTCACTACCATCTGCCATAGCACGTTGAGCGTGGAATTTTGATTGAATGAAAATATCATATAAATGATAGTTATACGTACCAATATTTTTAACTAATAATTCACGGTCAAAACTACGAGTTAATAATTGTGGTCTTTGTGTTTCAGCTAAACCCAAATTCAAGAATAATATAGCAAAAGTTAGCACAAAGTAAGTGCGGCGTAAATTTGGTTTAGTAATTGTAGCTTCTTTAGTTTTAGGTAAGAATTTAACAGCTAGTATTAATAATACAACATCAGTGAAATAGAAAACATCGTACCAGTTAATAGATGATGTAGCTGAGTTTCCTAAATCTCCAAAGTTACTTGTTTGGAATAATACAGGTAGTGTTATAAAGTCATTAAAGAATCTATAAAAAACAACATTTCCGTATACAAGTATTGATAAGATAACACTTGTTGTTATTAAATATCGATTTCTTCTTTTTGCAGTTTTAAAGAATAAAGAAATCCCATATATAAATAACAAGAATGCAAGCGGGTTAATCAATAAGATGAATTGTTGCATTGAATTGTCAATTTCCATATCAAAACTAGATTGATAAGTAATGTATGTCTTAATCCAAGTGGTGATAATAGCGATCACCAATATTGAATGTTTAGGTAGCTTATTGAATTTCATTCCTAACATCCTCCTACTTTCTTTCGTTCGTTACAAAATTAGTTCCATTATGAAAGAAACAAAATATATCTTAATCCTTTTCTAACAATAAAGCAACATTTTTGTTACATAATTATTATTTCCATAATACCGTATTCATTTATCATTATAATAACGAATACATCCAACAAAAAGTTTCATCATTTTAAAAAAGATTAAACCATTTTTAAAAATTCTTTTCAATAGGTCCTTTGTATAATTGAATTTTTATTTTGATGTTATTTCTTTTTCAAGTTTTACAGTTTCTGTTCTTAAGATATGACGGGCTGATTGGAATTCACGTGCCTCGATAAGTCCACCCTTATACAATTCGACTAAATCCATCTCCATTAACTGTAAATCGCCGATTCTGTTTTTTGTGTAAACAAAAGTACCAAATCGTTTTAAAAGTTGCATTACATCATATACTGTTTCCAAGGAGTTAACTCTCCCCTTTCAAATCAATTGCAATTTATAATTTCTTTTTCAGTAATTATTTTTTCAATAGGTACATCATAATCATCTGTAGGGATTTTTTCAACTATCTGCATATGAAAAGCCAAAGAAATGGTCGTTTTATCAAAATCTGACAAAAATCGATCGTAATACCCACCGCCAAAACCTAATCGAAACCCTTGTCTATCAAAAGCAAGACCAGGAACAATTAAACATTCAATCTCTTCCTTTGGAATCTTAGTTGTTAAATGTGGAATTGGTTCTGAAAGTTGCATGTATACAGTTTCAAGTTGTTGAAACGATGTGATTTCATAAAATGTCATTCTTCTAGACTTTGGCTCACATTTCGGTACGACCACTTTCTTCCCTAATGCCCAAAAGGCTTTAATTAAATCCCAGGTCTCTACTTCTGGAAAAGCAGAAAGTGTAATACCGATAATATTTGCATTTTTCACAGCTGATTCTTGAAGTAACATTTTATGTATAAGTTCAGATTTTTCTTTATATGTTTCTTTATTAATTTTTTTTAATTCACTCATAATTATTTTTCGAAGTTCTTTTTTATGCATTATTTTTTCACTCCAACTTCTCTAAAAATGGAAAAAGCCAAAACCACAAAGGTTTTGGCAATGAGCATTATTTTGTTTCACGGTGAAGTGTCATTTTGTTATCACGAGAACAATATTTTTTTAGTTCTAGACGTTCTGGATTGTTACGTTTGTTTTTCTTTGAAATGTAGTTACGTTCGCCACATTCAGTGCAAGCTAATGTAATATTAACGCGCATTGTTATCCCTCCCACTCTATATAAAGAATAAAATGTCTTAGTGAGCATGATTTATACGACTAAACCATTATATCATAATTCGCAAAAAAATCTACTGTCATTTCTAATTAGATTTTGTTATGTTAAAATAAAGTAAAATTCACTCAGTTAAGGTTTTCCTTCGCTGAGAATCAGTTACAACATTCCAGTATTAACGGGCAGTTGCCTCCTAATCTACTGCCCGTTAATATTCGGCTGAATACACAACTAAATAACTACATGAGGTGAACAGAATGGACTTATCTCTCATACTAATCATTGTCGGATTGCTCATAATTTTCGCATCTTTTTTTGTTGGGAAACAATCTAAACAACTTGAGAAGGATGTTGAAGAATTATCGTTAAACTTCTATCAAGAAACCCATCAATTGAAACGGCGTTTAAAAGCCGTTGAGGAGGAATTACTATTTGAGCCTCAATCATTTGTTAAAAAGACAAAAGTTAGTCCTAAACAAACGTCAAAGGCAAATATTAAGGGCATACATCAAATTATAATTAGCCAAGTTATCACTTTACATAAGCAAGGCTATAACACCGAAGAAATAAGTAAACGATCATCCCTATCAACAGAACAAGTACAAGCGATTATTGCTTCTGGGGGAAATCGTTTATGATGAAATCCACAATTCGCTCATTTGGCATTGGATTATTTCTTGCTGGAAGTATAATGACTATCCAAACTCACTTTTTTGAAGAAAACACTCAGAATTCTATAAAAGCTTCAAAAGGATCTGTTGTTATAAAAAAAGAAGAGCTCGATACTTTAAAAGAAGAAGCTGCTGATGCAAAAGAACAACTTGCAAAGATTCAGACAGACTATCAAACTTTAAAAAAAGAAAACACCTCGACAAGTAAAGAGAAAAAGAAAGTCACTACTTATAAATTGGTCATCAAAAAAGGTATGGGGACTACCGAAGTCACAAAAGCTTTAAAAGATGGCGGTATTATAAAGGATGATGGTGAATTAGAACGATACATCATCAATAAGAACAAAGCAAAAGATATTCAAATCGGTGATTATCAATTATCATCTGATATGTCTAATAAAGACATAGTCAAAATCATTACATCCGCAAAATAAGAAAAGATGTTTCATCAGCTAAATTTGCTGTTTGAAACATCTTTTGTGATTTTTGAAACTTCACTACACTGTATGTAAAACTTAAAATTAATTAATTAATTAACGAATTACATTTAAAATGTATGATAAAAAAGAGTTTCCACTATTTACGGAAAACTCCTTTTATGAATTTAGAGCGAATCTTTTTCCTTGGACTATAAAGAATAAAGCTTCAGCTAAATTTGTGGCATGGTCGGCAGCTCTTTCAATATATTTGCATATTAGCGCCAATTGAATTGCATGGCCACTCGAGGATTCGTTAGTCATCATTTTTTCGATAGATGACATTGTTTCTCCATAACAATGATCAATCTGATCATCTCGTAAAGCGATTTCTTTTGCTTTTTCAACATCTTCTTTTACAAAAGCATCCAACATTTCTTTTAACATATTAACAGTCAATTTTCCCATTTCTCGTAATTGCTCTTCTGGATAAGGTTTGGGATTTTCACCTATACGAATTGTTTCTTTTCCAATACTTACGGCATAGTCACCTATTCTTTCCATATCTTGTGCAGCACGGATGAGAGCAACTAATCTTCGTAAGTCTGTGGCTACTGGTTGCTGTTTTGTGATTAAAAGAATAATTTCATCATGAAGATGTTCTTCTAAGCGATTGATGAAACGGTCTTGCTCAATAATAACGATTGCACCGTCCATATTTTTTGAAAATAATACATTCAGCGATTTCTCGAATGCCTGAATTGAACGTTCGCACAATTCAACAAGTAGATTTTGAACACGTTTTAAGTCACTATCGAATTTTTCCCTTGGTGTCATGTTATTTCCTCCTTAGCCAAATCTTCCAGATATATAGTCTTCTGTACGTCGATCTGATGGTGTTGAGAATAATTTATTTGTATCATCAAATTCAATTACCTCACCATTTAAGAAGAATGCTGTTTTGTCAGAAATACGTGCAGCTTGTTGCATATTATGTGTCACAATTATAATAGAATAATTTTGTTTTAATTCTTGAACAAGTTCTTCTACTTTTAATGTTGATATAGGATCAAGTGCTGAAGTCGGTTCATCCATTAAGATGACATCTGGTTCTATTGCCAAACATCTAGCAATACAAATACGTTGTTGTTGCCCTCCTGATAACCCATATGCATTTTGATGTAAACGATCTTTTACATCATCCCAAATAGCCGCACCACGTAAACTATTTTCTACGATTTCATCTAAAATCTTTTTGTTTTTTATACCATGAATTCTTGGACCATAGGCAATATTATCATAAATAGATTTTGGAAATGGATTTGGCTTTTGGAATACCATTCCTACTTTCGTTCTTAATTCTTCTACTTGATAATTTTTATCTAAAATATTTCGTTCGCGATAGATAATTTCACCAGTTGTACGAACAATTGGTACAAGTTCTACCATTCGATTCAACGTTTTAATATAAGTGGATTTTCCACAACCAGAAGGTCCAATAATAGCCGTTACATCATTTTCTATAATATCAAGATTTATATCTTTTAAAGCTTGTTGCTCACCATACCAAAGATTCAAGTTTCTTGTTTGATAAACAGTTTTTTTCTTATCTGTTTGAAGTACCTTAAGATTATCAGTTGAATTTTGCTCTGCATCTTTCACTTGAATTTTTAACATTTTATATCCTCCAATTTTAATAACGTTTTTGGAACTTATTTCGGATGAAAATAGCAATTGAATTTAAAACAATTAAGAATATCAGTAAAACAAGAATCCCTGCTGCTGCGACATGTTGAAATTCTGGTTGTGGACGTTTTGCCCAATCAAATATTTGCATTGGTAAAGCAGTGAATTGGCTTAAAATTCCTTCTGGCAAAAAATGTACGATGACAGGAATACCAATTACAACTAAAGGAGCTGTTTCACCAACGGCCCTTGATAGTGCTAGAATACAGCCAGTTAAAATACCCGGTATCGCAAAAGGTAGTACAACTTTTAAAATAGTCTGCCACTTAGTTGCACCCATACCATATGATGCTTCACGCAATTCATTCGGCACAGCGCGAATTGCTTCTTGAGAAGAAACAATTATGACAGGTAATATCAATAAACTCATGGTCAATCCAGCAGCTAATACACTTTTTCCTAAAGCTAAACTTCGAACAAAAATGGTCAATCCAAGTAAACCAAATACAATAGAAGGAACTCCAGCTAAATTGGAGATATTCATACGTATAAAATCCGTCATTTTGTTTTTAGAAGCATATTCTTCAAGATAAAGAGCTGCACCTATACCAAGTAAAAGTGATACTGGAGCAACAACTGCCATTAGCCAAATCGACCCTATCAATGCTGCCTTAATCCCAGCTTTTTCGGCAAATCTAGATGAGAAATTTCCCAGGAAATCAGCATCTAAATATCCAGAACCTTGTGTAACCATCCGATAAATCAAAATTCCAAGCGTTGCTAAAGCGAACAATGTCGCTAATAGAAAGATCACTTTAAAAAGACCATTGAGGAATATTCGCCCTGACATTCTCTTGATGACTTCTTTTTGATTGATATAATTCATCAGTATTCCTCCTTAAAGCGTTTTGAGATAAAGTGTGCTAATAAATTCATCAGTAATGTGAAGATAAAAAGAGTAAAACCAACAGCATAGATTGAATAATAAATAGTAGTTCCATAACCAGCATCACCGCTTGATACTTGAACGATATATGCAGTCATAGTTTGAATAGAATCAGTAATATTCATGTCGAATTTTGGAGTCGATCCACCAGCTAGAGAAACGATCATTGTTTCACCGATTGCTCTAGAAACTGCAAGTACAATAGAAGAAAGAATCCCTGATATTGCCGCTGGTAGAATAACTTTTAATGTTACTTCTAATTTTGTAGAGCCCAGTGCCAAAGCACCTTCACGAATCGAGTTTGGAACGGAAGACATAGCATCCTCTGATAATGAAGCAATCATTGGTAATATCATGATTCCAATTACGATTCCTGGACTTATTGCATTAAAAATTTTCACTGATGGAATAACAGTTTGAATAATTGGTGTAACAAACGTCAATGCAAAGAATCCATATACAATAGTAGGAACGCCAGCCAAAACTTCTAAAATTGGCTTAATCGTTCTGCGTATTTTATCACTTGCATACTCACTTAGATAAATTGCTGCCGCTATCCCAAGTGGAACCGCTACAACTGCTGCGATCAATGTAACTTTTAATGTGCCAGCGATTAATGGCAAAACCCCATATGCTGGTGAATCTCCAGCAAAAGGTAGCCATTCTCTACCGATTAGGTAATCTATAATATTCACTCTTGTAAAAAACTCAAAAGTTTCAAAAATCAGTGTAAATACAATACCAATTGTCGTTAAGACGGATACTAATGCCGTCAAAAATAATATCTTCGGCATTATTTTTTCCATTAACTTTTTTGAACCTTTGCCTTTTGCTTGTTCGATTAGTTGTTGAACAGATTGCGAATCTTGTTGCTTAAAGCTAACCAATTGAAGTCCCCCTTCAAATGGAATGTGAGTAGCTATTTGCTACTCACTCCCTTTTAACTCTTATTATTTCAACGCTTCTAATGCAGATAAGTCTTTTTGATATATATCATCTGGAGTTTTTACGTAACCAACTGCTTCAGCCATTTCTCCAGCATTTTCAATTGTATATTTCATAAAATCATACATAACAGGGTTGTCTTTTATAGCACTGTTTTTCACATATACGTATAGTGAACGAGAAAGTGGTGTATACTCTCCAGATTCGATTGTGTCATGTGTTGGTTCAACCCCACCAATTTTAACAACTTTTAACTTATCTTTGTTTGCTAAGTAGTATGCATATCCAAAATAGCCAATAGCATTTTTATCTGACTCTACTCCTTTAACTAGGACATTATCATCCTCAGAAAGAGTAACTGATTTTACTAGTTGTTTTTCTTCTAAAATATCATTTACAAAATAGTCATAAGTACCTGAATCTGTACCAGGAGAATAGAATACGATTTTTTCATCTGGCCATTTAGGGTTAATATCTGACCATTTTTTATCTTTACCATCTTCTAACCAAATTTGTTTTAATTGATCGACAGTTAAATCTTCTACCCAGTTATTATCTTTGTTAACAACGATTGAAATTCCGTCGAATGCAATTTTCATTTCTGTATAATCAATACCTGCTTCTTTTAATTTCGCAGCTTCTTCGTCTTTAATTTCACGAGAGGCATTTGAAAAATCAGTTTCGCCTTTTATGAATTTTTCAAAACCGCCACCTGTTCCAGATACGCCTACTGATACTTGAACTTTTGGTTGTTCGTTTGCATATTCTTCTACGATTGCTTCCATAATTGGTGCTACTGTTGATGAACCATCACCTGAAATTTTACCTTCTAATTTTTGACTTGCATCTGCTTTTTGTTCTGTTGAACCGTTATTGCTTTTTGATGCTGAGTCATCGTTATTACCACATGCTCCTAAAAATAATGCAGATCCGATAACTGATGTCATCATTAAGTACTTCCAGTTTTTCATCTGTGTTTGCCTCCCAAAGGAATTTGTATTGTTTATTACAATACTTACTATAATGGGAGTTTGTTGAGGGAATATAAATGGAATGTTAGGGATTATTATGGTTTTGTAAAGGGGATGTAAATTGATATAAATAAATTTAAAAAGCTATCGATTTATCTTTTACTTATATACTTTAGTTCTGATTACGCTTTCTNATTTATCTTTTACTTATATACTTTAGTTCTGATTACGCTTTCTGCGGGCACGGCTTCAGCCTTCTCCCTCGCTACGCTCAGTCCGGGTGCTTCAGCTCGTGCTGTTCCCGCTAGACATTGAATTAGCTTCCTCGAATTTACACCGCACGAAGAAAATGTGAATACATTTTCGAGGACTCGCTGCCTTCCACTCCAATCCACTCTTTTCTCTTCTCTAAAATACTTTTCCCAAAAATTTAAAACCAAGAAACCCATTCATAGCACAATATTGTGGTGCCGAAGGGAAATATGCTTCGGAAAATTAATCAATTTGTAGAGTCTACTTTTATCCTCGAAGAATGTGATTGACCCACAACCTTAAGCGAATACTAAAAATTCTGAGTGAAAAAAAGAGAGAGAAAAAGGCAAATTGCCGTCCAAATAAGACGACAATTTGCCTTTATTGTATTGAATTTCATTTACACAACTAAAAAAGGTAAGTTTCTCAGTTCCCTCAAATGGAATTCACTGTATTTTTATATTACTAAGCATCATTCTACTGTGCAGAATTATTACTAGCGTTTTTATTGTTTGCTCTTTCTATTTTTTGTCCTACGGTTTCTTCTTTATTATTCATTTCTTTCTTTTGTAAAGAGAAATACGTTTCAACAGCTTTACGTGCAATGATATTGTTGATAGCTGTATAACTTTGGCTTGTTGTCACCCATGGAACAACTACAGCATAGGCGATTTCCGGATTTTTGTATGGAGCAAATCCGATATGAGTAATTGTTAATGTTTGAGTGCCATATGCAGCCCTTTTAGGTCCGTAGTATACAACTTCAGCTGTACCTGTTTTACCTGCTGCGTCAAATTTTGCATCTCTAAAGTATGAAGCTGCTGAACCTTGGCTACCAAAATACACTAAATGCATCCCTTGCTTCACATGATCAATTTGAGACTGAGGATTGTTAATCGTATTTAATACGTTTGGTGTAAATTCTTTAACAATAGGTCCTAATTTTTTCCCATCTACTGAAGGTTCACGTACCTCTTTTGCTAAATGCGGTTGGATTCTCTTCCCACCATTTGCAACTGTCGATACATATTGAGCCAATTGTAGTGGTGTAAATGTATCATATTGTCCAATTACTAAATCGAGTAATTTACCTGAAATCGATTCTTCACCTTTAAATCCTGTAAATTCACCAGGTAAGTCAATACCTGTATCCACTCCTAAACCAAATTGAGCATATGAATTACGAATTTTTGTAAAATCATTTGGTTGTACTCTTAAACCACCGTTATACACATAATTAGCTCCAGCAATCTTCATCGCAACTTGGAACATATATGAGTTAGAAGAACGTTCAAGCGCTTGTAAATCTGATAAAGGAATTGCACCAGAACGGTTAAAGATAGAAGATTTTGCTTTTGTTCCAGCAATTTTAATCGGTTTATCGGTTAAGACTTCTCCTGGTGTAATGGCATTTAATGAATAACCAGTAAGTAATGTCGCTGGTTTTACTACTGACCCTACTTCATAAGCTGAAGTAAAAGTACCAATAGCATAATCGTTTATGACAGTTTTACCAGTTTCATCTGTATCTATTTTTTTGCCTACCATTGATAATATTTCCCCAGTATTTGGGTTCATCATGACAAGAAAGGCACGATCTAAAAGACTAGAAGCACCAGTTGCTTTTGCTGTAAGTAATTGCTCTTCAACTAGTTTTTCAAGTTTCTTTTGTAAATTACTATCAATTGTTAATACAAGGTCTTTCCCAGGTGAACCTGGAGATGTTGTTTTTGTTTCGACAACTTGGCCTTTTCCGTTAGTTTCGTTTTTGACAACTGCTTTTTGCCCTTGCAGTAATTCTTCATATTGAGCTTCAATATAACTTTTCCCAACTCGGTCATTTCGTGAGTAGCCACGAGCCAAATAATAATCGAGCTTATCCTTTGGAATCCCTTCAGATGGTGTAGTCGTAGAGCCAAGAATACTTAAATCTGAATTTTTTTGTCGGGCCCAATCTGTTGTTGTATTGACATTTGGTAACTCGTTTAAATGTTCGGATACGATAGCAAATTCCTTATCTGTTACTTTATCACTTTTAATAATTTGAGGTGATAAGTTATACCCTGCTACCATTTTGCTATAAATAGCTAAAACTTGTAAGTCTTCTTTCGTTAAACTTTTCAATTCTGCTTTTGTAATACGATCCCGTACTAATTTATCGAGTTCAGATTGTTTATCAGAAGTAGATAACTTATCGTTTTTATTAATAGCGCTTTGCTCTTTTTTTGAAACTTTTGCATAAGCTTCATCTTTATGAAGAGTAATCCAATAATCTTGCTTATCTCGCAACGCTATTTTACTTGTATCCATTTTAATAAGTTTTGATAACTTTTTAGCTGTTGCTAACATTTCTTCGCTTGTCGTAGATTGCAATTTTGTATAGGTAATTGCATTTTTAGGTTTATTATCAACTAATACACGACCTTGTCGATCATATATTCGACCTCGTGGAACACTAGTGTTTACTGTGACTTCTTCCGTTTGTTCTAATTCTCTAACATAATCTTTTCCTTTTACAATTTGCATATATCCTAATCGTAATATTAAGGCTGAAAATAATAAGAAAATCGAGAAGAACAGTACGTTCATTCGAAAAGAAAGATTTGCACGCTGTTTTGCTTTGACATTGGATGCACGTTTGTTTATATTTTTGTTTTTTTTGCGCATGCTTTTAGCCCCCTTTCCACTCAATTCACAATTAGTAGTATATCATTTTTCTGTGAAAAAACATAAAACATTTTCGCTAAAAAATGAATAATTGCATGCCTTTCAAAGACATAGGGGAATTAATATTTTTCTTGCCTATGTAATTGTAAATTTTTAATATGATCAACAGTAAATAGTAGTAACGAAATACAGAAATATATGCCCATTTTAAACGAGCCCATAAAAATAAGCACGCATCTTACTGACGTGTAAGATACGTGCTTTGTTCCAAGAATAATGGATTATTTTGCAGCAGCGTAACGTTCTGCAACTTTGTCCCAGTTTACAACATTCCAGAATGCTGAAATGTAATCAGGACGACGGTTTTGATAGTTTAAGTAGTAAGCATGTTCCCAAACATCAAGACCAAGTAATGGAGTTTTACCTTCCATGATTGGTGAGTCTTGGTTTGGAGTAGATGAAATTTCTAATTCACCGTTAGCTAGTGATAGCCAAGCCCAGCCTGAGCCAAAACGAGTTTTAGCAGCTGCTGCGAATTGTTCTTTGAAAGCATCGAAGCTACCGAATTTTGCATCGATTGCTGCTGCAAGTTCACCAGTTGGTTTGCCACCTGCATTTGGAGCTAATGATTCCCAGAATAGTGAGTGGTTAGCATGGCCGCCACCGTTATTACGTACAGCTGTACGAACTGCTTCAGGAACAGCGTCTAAGTTAGCAATTACTTCTTCAACTGTTTTACCTTCAAATTCAGATTTTCCTTCTAGAGCAGCGTTTAGGCCAGCTACGTATGTAGCATGGTGTTTGTCGTGATGGATTTCCATTGTTTTTGCGTCGATATGTGGTTCTAATGCATCAAAAGCATAAGGTAAGTTTGGTAATTCAAATGCCATAATAAAATTCCTCCTTGAAATTAAGTAATTATTTACTACATCCATTAGGTTATCAAAATTTATATTTGCGTTCAAATATTATTAACTATATTTTTCAATTTCATCCTTTAGACTGAATTACTATGAATTTTATACAACTAGCCTATTACATAAAAAGATTGAATGTTTTACGCAAAGCCAGTTTTTAGAGCGAATTTACATAACGACCAAAAACAAAACAATCATCACTATTTGTACAATTCCCTTCGTTACTACGGATGTCAAAAAACCAACAAGCGATCCGACTCCTATCTTCAACGACAGTTTAAGAGAACTTTTTGAAAAAAGTAATTCGGCGATTACTGCTCCTATAAAAGGTCCTATTAAAATACCTGCAAACGGTATAACAAACGGTCCTATTAATAAACCAATTGTACTTCCCCAGATGCCTGCTTCTGAACCCCCAAACCTTTTTACACCAAACGCATTTGCAAGTGTATCTGCACCAAATAACAATATAGTAAAAAGAATTTCGCATACCCAGAACCACCAAGGGAATTCACTAAAGCCATGGAATAGTCCATGTATGATAAAGCCTAAAAAAATAAATAAAACAGATGGTATAACCGGATATATTAAACCAACAAACGCAATGATAAAACTTGTAATAACTAAAATCCATGAAAGAATATCCATTAACGCTCTCCCTCGTATATTAGTAGTAAGAGCTCTTTCC
>NZ_ML122568.1:0-49662 GCF_003844195.1 Rummeliibacillus sp. TYF005 | reverse complement strand
TTGACCACACCACCACATTTAGTATAGAGCCGTTATTTTACTATTTATCGTAGTTGGTGTATTTTATGTTGAACCTACGAATTGGAAACCTTTTACGCCATTTGGCACGAGTGGTATTCTATCGGGTGCAGCACTAGTATTCTTTGCATATTTAGGATTTGATGCAGTATCGTCTGCTGCTGAAGAAGTGAAAAATCCACAACGTAATATGCCAATCGGAATTATAGGCTCATTGCTTATCTGTACGGTCTTGTATGTTGCAGTATCACTTGTTTTAACTGGTATGGTTCCTTATACAGATTTAAATGTTAGCAACCCTGTAAGCTTTGCCATGCAACTTGTTCATCAAGATTGGGTTTCAGGCATCATCTCACTTGGAGCCGTTATTGGAATGATGACGGTTATACTTGTAATGCTTTACGGTAGTACTCGCCTAACTTATGCTTTCAGTCGTGATGGCCTATTGCCTAAAGTAATGTCCGAAGTTGATGCTAAACATCAGACACCGAAAAAAAATACATGGATTACTTCAACACTAATTTCATTCTGTGCAGGTTTTGTTCCATTAGATAAACTAACTGAACTCGTTAATATGGGGACATTACTAGCATTTACTGTTGTCTCAATCGGTGTAATCCTATTACGTAAAAACAAAGAAATTTCAACAGATGGCTTCAAAGTTCCACTGTATCCAATCATTCCAATTATTTCTTTCGTCTTATGTATTTTCTTAATGACACAACTATCTATACACACCATTATTTTCTGTGGTATTTGGATTGTTATTGGTTTAATCATTTACTTTATCTATGGTAAAAAGCATAGCTTACTTAACAAATAATCGAAAGCTCTTATGGCCTGTGTCATAGGGGCTTTTTTAAATTCCAAATGCCTATACATCGAGAAAACATTACTATATATTAAAAGCAGGTGATGATTATGAAAACAAAAATTTATTTGGATAATGAAAAATTTATTGCAGGCATTACTATGAAAGACCCCAATGAGCTGGAACAAGGAAATATGGCACTTCATACATGTTTGGATTCAGAAGACGTCATCAAAAACCGAAAAAAATTAGCTGCTAGTTTAAATTGTAATTTAAATCAATTTGTTTGTGCTAATCAAACTCATAGTGCCAATATTCATAAAGTAACCGTAGCTGATCAAGGCAAAGGATCTGAAAGCAAAGACACTGCCATTCAAGATACAGATGCACTATACACATACGAGTCTAATCTTCTTCTAGGCTCATTCACAGCAGATTGTGTGCCAGTAACCTTTTACGATGAAAAGAAAGAAATCATAGGAGTAATCCACTCCGGCTGGCAAGGAACCATCAAAGAAATAACATTAAAAACAATTGAACATTTGAAAAATATTGAACAATGTGACCCAAACAACTTGCACATCTATATTGGTACAGCACTAAGTCAGGAAAAATTTGAAGTAGACGAGGATGTCTATCTAAAATTTAAAGCCCTTGATTATGCGGACGATTTTATGTATTACAACACTCAAACTCATAAGTATCATATTGATAATCAAAAAACAGTTAAAAAACAATGTCTATTAGCTGGCATTCCTTCTGACCATATAACAATTGACTCTACTTGTACCTATTTAAATGATGAAGGCTTTTCATATCGACAAGACAAAAAAGCTGGAAGACATTTGACTTTTATCATGAAAAAAAGATAATCAACATGACGTCCAATCAATATGGGCGTTTCATGTTGTTCTTTTTCTTTTATCCCTTATAACTCTTCAAGATAATAGCTAAATTACATAATAATAAACTTCAATCTATAACATATACTTTTATGATTAGCATCTTTTTAAATAGGAGGATCATCTTGGATATATTTGTTAGGCCTGGGGATTCACTTTGGCTCTACAGCCAATTATTTAAAATTCACCTCCAGTTAATCATGGATTCAAATCCAAATATCAACCCCTTAAGTCTTCAAATTAACGAACAAATCAAAATTCCAGGTTTCCGAACAGTCAATTACAAGACCATTTCTGGAGACACTTTGTGGGGAATTGCTGAGAAAAAAAGAATACCAGTAGAAACCATCCTTCTCACAAACGCTCATCTCTTCCCAACCCATTTACAAATTGGTCAAACCATTAAAATTCCCCAAAGAGTGACGTCGAGAATCATATTTGGAAAGCAAGACTATGACCACGATATCATGATGATTGATATTAAACATCTTCAAAGTATTTATCCATTTTTAAAAGTCTCCTCTATCGGAAATTCTGTACTCGGTCACGATTTACCCGAAATAAAAATTGGTTCAGGCGATAAAAAGGTACACTACAATGCTTCATTTCATGCGAATGAATGGATTACAACTCCTATTGTCATGACCTTTTTAAATGATTATTTATTATCGCTAACTAATGCATGTGTTATTCGTGACATATCACCGTCACAACTCTATGAACAAACCACTTTATCAATTGTTCCAATGGTTAATCCCGATGGTGTTAACCTTGTATTAAATGGCCCTGGTTCAAGTGGACCATGGAAAGAGCAAGTCATTAGTTGGAATAATAATCGTTTGGATTTTTCAGGATGGAAGGCCAATATAAGAGGTGTAGACCTTAATGATCAATTTCCGGCTGAATGGGAAAAGGAAAGAAAACATAATCCAAAAAGTCCTGGACCGAGAGATTATGGTGGAAAACAACCTTTTACTGAACCTGAAGTTATTGCAATGGCTGAACTGACCAGAAAACAAAATTTTGATAGGGTTTTTGCACTTCATACACAAGGGGAAGAGATCTATTGGGGATTTGAAGGACTGGAACCCTCTAAGTCGAAAATAATGGTAGAAGAGTTGAGTAGAGTGAGCGGTTATAAACCGGTTCAAATATTGGATAGTTTTGCTGGCTATAAGGATTGGTTCATTCAGGAATGGCGAAGGCCAGGTTTTACCGTTGAACTTGGTAAAGGGGAAAATCCATTACCATTATCGCAGTTTGATAAAATCTATCAAGATGTACTTGGGATTTTCCTAGCAGGGTTATATCTATAACTTTTCTACATTTCATACTTAATGTAACAATAAAAAAGCAGGATTCCCTGCTTTTTATTGTTTATTTCAAACTTCTTTCAGCCTTTTTTACCTCGTATAATTCAGCATCTGAATTCGAATATATTCTAGCTTACCTACTTTTAGGTCTTTACTTAATGAAAGAAGTTAGCTAGGTATGATTGAATTGAATCAGGTAATACTTGATAGAATAGTCCCTTATATTTGATATCCAATAAACCAGCGACAAATATAATTATAATCATCACGATAAAAATGATTCCTTTATTTTTTGAAAGCCACTTCAATAGTCTTCCTCCTCTTAAAAGTATCTTTATAGACAACAAGTTAAGTATAAAGATTAATTCAAAAAGTGATATCACTTTTTGAACAAAAACATTCAATCTGTTTTAGATTCTTTACATTTAATGATTTCTATAAAGTACTTTAAGATTCTAGCTGTTAACCCCCATATTGTATACTTTTCATAATCATAAAACCATTCTTCCATCGATCGCATTCTCCATTGATATTGAGTGCCATTCGCAATTTTTTCGAAAGGAAAGTCCGCTGAAGGTACAGGATTAACAGATACTAAATGCATATAAGGCTCGTAATTCAAAAGCCACTTGACCGGTACTGTAAATACTTCTTCAACCTCTTCCTGACTAAGATTGAGCTGATGTAATTCAAGTGTAGCTACAAATGGGTAAACTACAAATGAAGGCGAAGCAATATAAGGACTTAGTTGGCCTACCAGATTTATAGACCTTGCATCAACACCTAATTCCTCAATTGTTTCACGTAATGCTGCATCCAATGGGGTTAAATCTGTTGAGTCAATTTGGCCACCAGGAAAGCTAATATCCCCAGGTTGTTTTCTTAGTGTAAATGACCGCACCTCGAATAAGATATGCCATTCTCCATCCACTTGAACTAACGGTATTAAAACTGATGAGCGAAAAGCTGTGTCCTCGCCTATGAATAATGACTTTTGTTGTTTTAACTGATTCTCTAATTTCTCTAGGAACATCTCCCTCACCCCAAATATTTTATTGTTTTTATCGTATCATTAATAGAGGAGTGGATAAAGAATACTAAAATGAAAAAGTATCCAATGGGAACGTGTTCTCACTGCATACTTTTTAGTGGGGCATTCTCATGAAGTTTTCTTGTCTTAATAAATGTACAAAAATACTATCTAAATAAACTCATAATGGATCCTAATTGCCTCATCATATTAACTCCATTCGTTATAGTTCCGACGTGGCCCATAATAGTATTTAAGTGATTAGGTAATTCTCTACTTCTAAATTGTGGAAGTTGTTGTTGATTTGGAATAAAGAAAGGCTGTCTCTGTCCTCTAAATTGATCAGGTGTTCTAAACCCTTGTCTATATGGAGGCTGGGGTCTTCTTCTCGGATTTGGTGGCGGATAAAATGGCATATCATATCACCTCCAATGTATAGTATCGCTCTATATATGGTATGTCTATTTTTTTATATCAATTGGACTTTTCTCTAGCTGTAGACTAAATTAAATCTGACTTAGCGATTGATTCACCTCCACTTACTTTTTTGGGCACTACACATTTATTAGATCATCCTAGTCATATATAACGAATATACATCACTGTAAATTATTTGTTAAAATCTCCATATCTCTTTATGATTCACCTCATGCATATATTTTTTAGATACCTTACAGTCTTAAATAAAGATAGAAAGGAAGATGAAAGAATGAGTCATAAATCATCGAGTCCAACTTGGGCGATCACGTTGTTCTGTATTGGCGTACTAATGGCAGCATTAGATAACGGGATTATTAGTGCTGCTCTAACAACAATAAATAGCTCATTCGATGTTCCTGCCAATTGGGGAGCCTGGGGTGTAACAATATATACACTAGGTTTAGCAATTAGTATACCGATTGTAGGTAAAATTTCAGAACGATACGGTCGAAAGAAACTATTTATTGTTGAAGTTGCATTATTCGGCCTTGGTTCATTACTTGTAGCACTAAGCCCAAATTTTGCTTTTTATTTAGTAGCCCGATTCATCCAAGCAATGGGTGGTGGTGGAATCTTCATCATTGGTAGCTCACATGTTTTAAGTACATTTCCTGCAGAAAAACAAGGGAAAGCGCTTGGAATATTAGGTGCTATGAACGGGGTTGGAGCCATTTTAGGCCCAAACCTTGGTAGTGTCATTTTAGATTTAACAGGGAATTGGCATTTACTATTCCTTATAAATGTGCCAATTGCCATCATTTTAATTATTTTAGGCTATTATAAGATCCAAGAAACGAAAGAACCTTCTGTAGGAAAGCTAGATTTAATCGGAACAATTCTGCTTTCATTAGCCGTTCTTAGTATTATGTATGGTTTAACTAACATTGAAGGTACCTCCTTACTAGAGAGCCTTGCAACTTTTAATGTTTATGGCTTCTTAATCGCGGGGATCGTCTTATTCGCTGGATTAATCTTCTATAATCGTTCATTAGAAAAACGTAATGGAGATCCCATATTACCAGTTGGCTTATTAGTTCGCCCTACTTACTTACTGACATTATTAATCGGTGCGTTGTCAGGGGCATTACTTGCGGGAATGATCTATATTCCTTCTTTCTCAGAACAAGTCTTAGGAATTGCTGCTGAAAACTCTGGCTATTGGATGACACCATTAGCATTAGCATCTGGTATCGGTGCTGGACTAGGTGGTGCACTTGTTGATAAAAAAGGTCCTATTCTTGCTGTATTTTTATCAGGAGTCATTACAGCAATTGGATTTTTGTTATTCCCTACATGGATAGATGCAAAATGGCAATTTATTATTTCGTCATGTATTGCTGGTCTTGGGATTGGTATTCTTTTAGGAGCACCATTGAATATTTTGGCGACAGAACGTCTTGAAAAGGATAAAGGATCAGCACTAGCAGGACTTTCTCTTGCTCGTCAAATAGGAATGACCATTGCCCCAACCATTTATGCAGGATTCATTGTACGTGGATTTAACCAAATTCCTAGTCTATTCCAAAATGATTTTGGTACAATTTTAAAAAGTAAGATGGAGAAAGCTGATTTAAGCCCAGAAGCATTACAAGAATTTCAACAAGTTGCCGGATCTATGGCTCCAACGAGTTCTTCATCCGAAATTGATTACTCCAAAATTTTAGAACATATACAGGATCCAACGTTAAAAGGAATCATTCAGTCAAGCGTAGATCAAATTACATTAACCGCTGCTCAAGATGGATATGGTGGGCTATTCTACTCAACTGTTGTGATTGCAGCAATTATTGTTCTATTAGCAATTATTTTAAAACCTATTCGGAACAAAAGCCTACGATAAAGGGCTGAAACTGTTCCGTAAGAAAATAAAAGACCACTTATTCTGTGGTCTTTTACTGTTATATTTGACTAATATTTTCGAGTGATTTGTATCATTCTTTATTTTGAATAAAGGAAATAATATCAATATATAGCATGGCCATTTCTTGAGGCGTTTTATCTAAACCATTTTGAACCCATTGTTCGATTAATCCTAAAAAAGCAGATGTAATAAAGGATAAAAAGTATTCAATTGGAAACTTTAGCCTTTCATTGAAAGTTTCATTTTTCTCTAGATTTAGGCGTACCTTTTTTGAAAAAGCATCTCTAAATCGAATATGAAAACCGGCTCTACCACGATCACTTAAAAATATTCTTAACATTGGCGAATGTATTTCAATAAATTGAAACAATGTAACAGCTAAATCCTCTTGTTCCTTTTTAAACGTACTTGTGGATGAATATTGTGATTGCAAGTCATCGATATGAGTGCCTAAATCACTAAATAACTGCTGTTCAATCTGTTCGAGCAAATCATATTTGTCTTTAAAGTGTAAATAAAATGTTCCACGATTGATTTTTGCTGCTTTTGTAATGTCCCCTATTGTAATCGATTCAAACGATTTTTTCTCTAAAATTAACATAAATGACTTTTGAATAAGTTGTTTTGTTCTTCTATTTTTCTCTATATAAATACTCAAAAAAATCACCTTCCTTTTGAAAATTCAACATCCTGTTTACTTTTGTTCATTGCTTTTATATTCATAAAAATTATAAGATAAATGCATGTTACTAAACAACATGTTGAAAATTGAGAAAGGATGAATTCAATGAAATTATTTAAAGAAAAATTAGCATGGGCTGCTCCTATTGCTGTTATTATAATCATCGCTCTATTCTCGGTAAATTTATTCGCTCAAGGAAATCCACAAGTGAAAAATCTACCTGTTGCACTGATTGTGAATGATGAGGGCGAACATGTAGATGTTGTAAAATCAGCCATCAAACAAATGAGTAAAGGTACTAATGGCAAAGAACCTGCGCTAGCTTTTACAAATGAAAAAGAGGAAAATATTGAAGATTTATTTGATGATAAAAAGTATTATGCAGCATTAGTTATTCCTAAAGGTTATAATGACAGCGTACAAAATGCTGTCTCAAATAACGCTCCAGCAACTTTAAAAGTTTATATTAACCAAGGCTTTAACATGACAGGTGCAAACTTTGCAAAGACTGCTTTAAACGCTTTAATTACGCAATTGAGCAATCAATACTCTACAAACTTTATCACACAAATGGACGGTCAACAAATTGATGCCAACAAAGCGTCTGTACTCGCAAATCCAATTGTTTCTGAAGAGAAAGTATTCAATGCAATTACTGCTTCTACAGCAAATGGTAGTGCTCCAACCTTAATGGCAGTGCCTGCTTGGGTAGGTGCATTAATCGGTGGTTTCATTTTATTCTTATCGACATCAAATATTATGAAAAGGGAATTGTTAACACGTAAACAAACGTTACGCTTAATGGGTGGCCAAGTTTTATTTGGGATTATTATTGCCCTATTCTCAGGTTTTACTGTTGCAACATTAGGACAGATCGCTGGTATTAACATGCCAGGCTACTTCTTAGTTGCCTTCTTCGTATCATTTGCAGCATTCTGTTTCTTCTTATTAGTTTCAGCTATTACTGCATGGATCGGAAAACCAGCCATTACGTTATTCATGGTTGTAATGCTTTTAGGTATGGGTGTTCTTATGACACCACAAGAAATGCTTCCAAGTTTCTTTGTAAACTTTATTCGCCCTTGGATTCCACTTCGCTTTGCTTCCGAAGGTTTACGTGAAATCTTCTACTTCGGTGGCGGCTTCTACACTGGGCAATCATTCAATATTATCGCTGGCATTGGTATTGTAGGTTTAGTGATTTACTTACTGTCTATTTTCAAACCAGTACGTGGGCAAAAAACTGACAATGAATAAGAGTATTGGTAATCTTGTTAGTCGTTAAACATCTAGAAAAATTGCTTTTAACTAGATTCATTGTTTTCAGCTTCTTACAAAAGTATGAAATCAGCAGGATAAAACAAAAAATATCAATTTTCTCATTGAGAAAATTGATATTTTTTTCATAATGTGGGGCTTATATTGATATTGTGTTTTGTGATCAGGCTACTACTTATGATACGGTTCACCTTTCATTATTCGAAAACTTCTATAAATCTGCTCTACCAATACCAGTTTCATCAGTTGGTGTGGTAGAGTCATTTTGCCAAATGATAATTTATCATCCGCACGCTTTAGGACATCATCATGCAATCCTAGTGATCCGCCAATGACGAAGGCAATTTTACTGTGACCATATGTCAGGAGATCTTCAATGGTCTTTGATAGTTCTTCCGAGCTGCGCATTTTACCGTTAATAGCTAATGCTAGTACATAGTGATCGGGTGTGATTTTCGAAAGAATGCGTTCGCCTTCTTTCTTCTTTACAATTTCCATTTCAGCTTCACTAAGTTGTTCGGGTGCCTTTTCATCAGGCACTTCTATGAGTTCTATTTTTGTATATCCATTAAGTCTTTTGACATACTCCTCGATACCCATTTTCAAGTACTTTTCTTTTAATTTCCCAACACTAATAATTGTAATACTCACAGGTTATCCACCTTCATGTTAAATTTACAAACAAATTATCCACAAGACTTATGCACATATCCACAGGCTATTTCAAGATATTGTATGCGCTCATTTGTTCGCCACAATATATGTTGCTTGCTCTTCGCAATAGTTACACTTTGTGGATAACTTTTTTTCATCCTCCACTTTTTCCATAATTGGTACCTCTTTTTCTATTGCAACAAACATATCTAAAGCGTGTCCTATATGGGTTTCACAGCTATATATTTTCAAAATATTTCTTCCTTTCAATATTTTAGATTTCCACAGACTTATACACAATTTATCAATTGTTATCCACAACCTATTGTAACAAATGAAAAGCGAGCAGGAAAGTTAGGCGTTTACTTTCTTTGCTCGCTTTTTTAAAATTTTGGGATTTTAAGATTTAATTTTAGTTATCCACATCATTGTGTTTTAGAACTATCAGCTAAAGTTAATGTTTTTTGAATTATTTCCCCATTACGATAAGCTTTTATTTTCACTTGATCGCCAACGTTTTTCTTATTGTAGAGGATTTTACGCAAGGCGATTGAATTATCAACTTTTTCGCCATCCATTTCAACAATGACATCATATTTCTTTAACCCCGCTTTTGAGGCTGGTGAATTTTTTACTACTTCGCTAACAACAATACCTGATGTTACTTCCTCAGGTAATTTTAAAGTTTGTCTTTGATGATATTCTGGCACATCTGTTAAATCAATAAGAGCTACTCCCATTGAAGGTCTTTCCACTTTACCTTTTTGTTGTAATTCATCAATTACAGGAATTGCAGTGTTGATTGGAATAGAAAATCCTAAGCCTTCAACAGTTGATTCGGAAATTTTCATAGAGTTAATACCAATGACTTGCCCTGCTAGATTTACTAAAGCACCACCACTGTTACCAGGGTTGATGGCTGCATCTGTTTGTAAAACTTCTGCTTGCCAATCTTCAGTACCATCTTCGTTCAAGTCAACTGGAACTGTGCGGTCTTTACCAGAGATTACACCCGTTGTTACAGAACCATAGAAATCCATTCCTAACGGGTTACCTATAGCAATAACTGATTCACCTTGTTTTAATTTATCTGAATCGCCAAAAGTAGCAATTGTTTTGACCTTTTTGCTTGAGATAGAGATCACAGCTAAGTCTGTCCAAATATCAGTTCCGACAAGTTTAGCTTGCTCCTTTGATCCGTCTGAGAGTGTAACTTCTAACTGATTTGCACCTTCAACAACATGGTTGTTAGTCACAATATACGCTTTATTGCCAACCTTTTTATAAATAACACCTGAGCCGCTGCCTGCTTCTTGTTCGTTATCTCCACTTTTACCATTTGTGCCATCTCGGAATGGAATACTGCCCCATAAATCCATTTGTGTTTCTTGAATGTTGGTAATGCCAACAACTGCATCTTTTGTTTTATCAACTGCATCTGTAACATTAGTTGAGACTTCAGTTGAGACTTGAGGTGTTGACGTTTTGTTTGTTGTAGTAGTTGTTGATGATTCTGTTCCACCCGGTAAATAGCCAACCATAGATGGTAACAAGAGCCATACTAATAATGCTCCCACAATAACGCCTATAATACCGCTGAAAAAGTATCCGGCTTTACTACCACCTTTTCTATTACTTCGAGTTTCATCATTATCATAATAGCCCATGTTCTTCATCCTTTCTGTAACTATCAGCGCTTCATACTTTTACTTTATAATGCAAAGATTAAAATTAGATGAAAATAAATTTAAAATCAGTTCAAAATACAAAGAATATAAAGTGAACTTACTATAACTTCCCCATTTTTCGCACAAAAAATCCCCCGATTTAAGGTTGGCCTAAAAAGTTAGTGTAAAATCCAACATTAGGATTGCCTCAAATTGGGGGGGTTTTTAAACAGTGACTATTTCTGTTGGCTCTTCGGCGTCTGTATCATATAAGTGGACAAATTCGCCTGGCATAATACCACATGATTGTAGAGTTTGTGAAACGCTCATTCTTGCTAAATCTTTCATATTATTATCTTTACTTAGATGAGAAAGATATATACGTGTGGACTTTTGTTCAACAACTTCACTCATTGCAACAGCTGCATCCTCATTGCTAACATGTCCAAGATCACTTAAAATACGGCGTTTTACTGACCATGGATAACGTCCCATTTGCAACATACTCACATCATGGTTGCTTTCAAATACAAAAGAATCAGCGCCTTTTATAATTCCTTTCATACGATCACTGACATACCCTGTATCTGTAATAACAACAAGCTTTTGTCCATTTTCATGAAAACAGTAGAACATTGGATCTGCTGCATCATGGGAAACAGCAAAAGATTGAATATCTAAAGAACCAAACGTCTTTACTGTTTCCATATCAAATTGAAATCGTTGTTCTACAGGTATATTACCAATTAGACCATCCATCGCCTGCCATGTTTTTTCATTGGCAAATATCGGGATATTATATTTTCGGGCTAATACGCCAACACCTTTAATATGATCTGAATGTTCATGCGTTACGAGAATACCACTCAACTTTTTTATATCACGGTCCACTTTTTCAAAGAGCTGCTCCATTTTTTTACCTGTCAACCCTGCATCGACGATAAAAGAATGTTCTCCACTCTCTACATAAATGGAGTTACCAGTACTACCACTAGCTAATACACTGAACTGCATTTTAAAGTCCCCTTATTGCTTTTCTAGTTCTTTTCCTTTTACATTTTGCTCAATATCAACTATTGTACCATCAACTGCATTAACAAAATAATCCGCTTCTTTCCTTTCGCCATTTACATCCTTCGGTAATATGATATGAATATACCATGTTGGGCAAAGTACTTGCGTTTCTGTTAATGGAACAAGAGTAGAATAACCAAGTTGTGTCTTTGAAACAGTTGAGTTAGCAGGCAAATATCCATTATCAAAGATAATTTCAATAGCTCGTTGTGCTTTGATCAACGTACTCTTTTCCCCAAAGCTTTTTAATGAATCAAACATTTTTTGCTCATAATCCGTTATTTCTAAACGATCGTTCCAATGCACTTTGACAGTTGCATTTTGATTGTAATAAATCATATAATCATTTGAAATTTGGAAGAAAATAGCTTCTCTATCCTTTTTATTAACCTTCCAGAGCTTATACGAGCTACCTTTATAAACTTGTTTCCTCACAAAATCAGATAATAATTCATCCGTAATATCTGGTAAAGAGCTTAACTTTGTTATCTTCGCTTGGATTTCAGTTCCGCCATTAATAATTTGAATACGTTGGTTTTGTAAAGATGTTAATTCCTTATTCGTGAACTGTTTCACCTTTCCGGATATATAAGAAACACTTTCACCATCTACTGCGCTGCTCTTTACAGTTATATTCTCATCTTTTAATCGTGTAGAAATATCCGTATTGCCAATTGGTTCTATCATCTTTGCTTCATTGTATCGATTTACATACATTGTATATAGGAAAACATTTAATATCGAAAAAACAATGATAAAAATCGTTTTCGTTTTATTCCAATCCAACTTGGCCACCTCCTCCTACTGTAGTAGTTTGTAATGGTGACCACTTATTGTTTACTAAATAGAACCATGTTGGTTTAAAGATAAAAGCGTTTTGTCCATTTTTTGTTAAGAAATAGCCTGGGCGAATTTCTTTAATATCCTTGAAATTTACTGTCTTTAATTTCATAAGATTGTCAACCACCTCTTGACCACCCGTTATTGTTAAAGTGGTATTCTCAAGGCTAGGTACAAGCTTATAATATGGACGGGCATATACTGCAATTCGATTGTCTCCCCATACCGTTACAATCTGGGTGGAAGTATCTAATAGGTCAGCATATACGGGATAATCCCCCATGTAAAGTTGGTATGTTACTTTATTATTTTCATAATCTAAAGAATCATATCGAAAATCCCCAGTCCAACCTCCATGTCTATTGATAAAATCAAATGTATTTATGATTAGTTTTGACTTTTCAACTCTCTCGTGATTATCAGAAGCTGTTGTATTCACGTAATCCAAAACTCTCTTATTACTATTAACTTTCATTATAGAAACGCCATCTGTAAAGTTTTCTTCTACATTTGCATCATCAAAACTATTCTTTACAACCTCAGGATTCGCAAATACTGCATTTTTAAATTTATCAACCGAGATATTATTGACAATATAAGCTGACTGTATCATTTTTGATTCTTTGGTTGGCAAATAAAGGGCTGTCCCCTTTTCTCGGTAAAAAACAGAATATCTTTCTAAGTCATGCGATAAACGAACTAATTGTTTTTCAAAAATAGATTTGCTCTTTACATGTGCTTTAGCTTTATATAACTTTTCCTCGGCAGTATTGGCAAAAAAGACCGTCAATTCCCCTGAATTTGATAATTGATTCCAGGTTACAATCATTTGATCAAAAGATATATCATTCACTTTATTTTCAGTGGTTGGCAAAAAGTCTTGGAAAATAGAGTATGGTATTTCCGATGAGTAGAATAGTGTATAACGTTGATTCCCTGCCACTAGTTGGTTTATTTTAGAAGAATCCAAATTACCACTTACTAGTGTAGGATTTGTTACTTGCCAATTTTGCATTTGGTCTATTATTCCGCTCATCTCTTTTGATTGATCGGTTCCAAGCCACATACCATCCTGATGAAAAACCATTCGATATGGCTTAATAATATCTACAAGTTGAAGTTTTTTTCCAACTAAAATATCTACGGACTTTGTTTTTTCAAGAGGAGCATAGTTTGGCCTATATGTCCAAATTGAAAAGGTTAAAGTAATACTTAAAAGTACTAAGACAAATAGTATGACTGATTTTATCTGCTCGATATATTTCAATCCCACTCACCTGCCTCGTCTTCTTCATAAGGTAAAGTAAAGAAGATTGTTGTTCCGACGCCTTCTTCACTTTCAGCCCAAATTTTTCCTCCATGTGCTAAAATCATTTCTCTAGAAATGGCCAATCCTAATCCTGTGCCTCCCATTGATCTTGCTCTTGCCCGGTCTACACGATAGAAGCGGTCAAAAATACGTTCTACATTTTCCTTTGGTATCCCCATACCATCATCTGAGATCATAACAGTTAATAATCCTTCATTAGCCGTCATGCCAAAACGAATATTTCCACCGTCTGGTGAATATTTCAAAGCATTTGAAATAATATTATCGATTACTTGAGTAATCTTATCTGTATCAATCTCAACATAACAAGGTAATGTAGGTAACATACGCTCGAATTCAACATTTTTAGATTTAGACATTTCGAATCGATCAATTATTCGATTAAAGAATTTATTGAAATCTACATAGTCTGCATTAATTTCATACTCTCGGCTATCCATTCGTGATAGTTGTAATAAGTCACTTACTAAGCGAATCAATCTCTCTGTTTCTGTTTGTGTAACATTTAAGAATTGTGGAGCCAAATCTTTGTTTTGCCAGGCACCATCAGCTAATGCCTCTAAATAACTACGCATTGTTGTAAGTGGTGTTCGCAATTCATGTGATACATTGGAAACAAATTCGCGGCGCTCCATTTCAATCTTCTCTTGCTCAGTAATATCATGGAGTACAGTAATAAGACCATTAACAAATCCTGTTTCTTTTTGAATAACAGAGAAATTTGCACGCCAAATATACGGACGTTCAGGAGAACTAAAATCTAGATTAATTGAGTCCTTCATATGGATTAAGTCTTCGAATGTATGTTCCTTCTCCACACCTAAAACAGATACTAATGGTCTCCCCATTAATTCGTTATGTTCTCCATTTAATAACTTTTGTGCAGGGGTATTAATAAGGATAATCTTCCCTTTTCGGTCAGTTGCTATAACCCCATCTGTCATGTTTGCCAAAACGGAGGCTAATTTTCTTCGTTCACCTTCAGTAGTTGATTGAGCTTCTTGTAACCTATTGGTTAAATGGTTAAACGTAATGGCTAATTGGCCAATTTCATCATTCCCATACACTTTAACTTTCCGAGAAAAGTTACCTTTAGCCATCGCCTGTGCTTGTCTACGCATATCCGAAATAGGTTTCGTAATAGTTCTAGCGATGAAAATCCCTAATATAATGGTAATAGCTAAGGCTAATGCCGTACCACCTGCTAATATCTGATTAATTTCATTCATCTGTTCAAATATACGTTCAATATTAGACTTTACATAAAGTGTCCCTATTACTTTACCATTCGATTTAATAGGAGTTGCAACTACCCAAATTCTCTTTCTTGTTTTCTTATCCAATGCTATTTTTTCAGTTGGCGTTTGGGTACGTAATGAGTCTCTTACCAATTGCTCCATTGAGCGCTGCCCTATAATTGATTGATTACTCATATCTGATGATGCTAAAATTCTATAATCTGCATCTACTACCCTAATCTCTTTGATATCCTCTGAAGATACTTCATTTAATACACCTTTTAAACTTTGTTCAAGTGTTGGATCATTGTCGGTTCGTTCCTTCAATATTTCCTCTTTCACACTAAATCTGACAAGTTTTAAGCGATCCGTAATAGATGTCTCAAAATTTTCTTTTAATGTTTGTTCTAATTGCTTTGCAAAATATAACCCTATTATTTGCATGGCAATTAAAATAAGCAGTACATAAATCAGTACAATTTTTGCCTGTACCGATTTAAAAAAGCGAACCTTCTGCATTTTCCTTTACTCCTGTTCAGGGTTTCTTAAGTAGTACCCTACTCCGCGACGAGTTACAATCCAGGTTGGATGACTTGGATTATCTTCAATTTTCTCACGTAGTCTACGAATCGTTACATCAACAGTTCGAACATCACCAAAATAATCATAGCCCCAAACAGTTTGAAGTAAATGTTCGCGGGTCATTACTTGACCAATATGTTTTGCTAAATAATGAAGTAATTCAAATTCACGGTGTGTTAATTCAATTGATTCATCACGCTTTAATACTAAGTATGCATCTGGTTGTATAACTAGAGATCCTATAACAATATCATTATTTTCTTCTACTGATTCTTCAGTAGTTGTAACCGTTTGGTGTCTACGCATATTGGCTTTCACACGTGCAATTAGTTCACGTGTACTGAATGGTTTCGTTACATAATCGTCAGCACCTAGTTCAAGCCCTAATACTTTATCAATTTCTGAATCTTTTGCTGTTAACATAATGATTGGTAGGTCGTATTTTTTTCGCACTTCACGGCAAACCTCCATACCATCACGTTTCGGTAACATAATATCTAGTAACATTAAATCTGGTTTTATTTCTTCTACTTTTTCTAGTGCTTCGTCTCCATCATAAGCACAGATTACTTTGTACCCCTCTTTTACTAGATTAAATTGTAATATATCTGCAATCGGTTTTTCATCATCTACTACTAATATTGTTTTATCCACAGTCTTTTCCCCTTTCTTACGATTATCAGTTTAGGTTGTTCGTTACTGTTAGATTATAAAAATGTATATATTAACTCTAACATGCTTTTATGTTCTACGCATCTTTCACAAATTCAGGAGTATATCATTTCCTGGGTAATAAATTGACCATTATCGACAACAAAAATGACCATCTTAATAATTTTACCATAAAAAAGAATATCTAAAATTCCTATTATGAAGGGTGAAAGGAACTATATTTCTTACCACCAGCTTGAACTTCTTTTAAATTGAAGTCCATTCATTGTATGGCCAATAAATTGATGTGAATGTTAAATATATTTTTCTTCTTTATTTCTAAATTTTCAGATAAAATATGAATATAGCAATTATTTTATTTAGAATTGGGGAGATTTTATGAGTGATTCGAAACGGAGCATAGAGTCAGTGCTCTCGCAAGCTAAAGATGTTAGTAAAATAAACAAAAAGTTATCTAAGCAAAAACTATTTCAAAGAATCATCATGGTCATTCTAGGTGCCTGTATTATGGCAATTGGACTTGAACTTTTTTTAGTCCCGAACAGGATATTAGATGGCGGAATTGTAGGGATCTCCATCATCATTTCTCATCTAACAGATTTACCTCTAGGAATATTTATTTTCCTCTTAAACATTCCATTTATTTTCCTCGGTTATAAGCAAATTGGTAAAACCTTTGCCTTATCAACTGCTCTAGGAATTACAACATTATCAACTGTTACAATTATGCTTCATCATTTAGAACCATTTACGAAAGATTTACTATTATCGACTGTGTTTGGTGGGATAGTACTTGGAATCGGAGTCGGCCTCGTTATTCGCTATGGCGGATCACTTGATGGAACGGAAATTTTAGCTATCCTTTTTAATAAGAAATTACCATTTTCAGTTGGCGAAATCATAATGTTCTTTAATCTTCTTATTTTTAGTGTGGCGGGTTTTGTATTTACTTGGGAACAAGCAATGTATTCAGGACTAGCCTATTTTATCGCCTACAAGATGATCGATATAGTGATTCAAGGTCTAGATGAATCAAAGGCTGTATATATTATTAGTGAAGAATATGATGAGATAAGTAGAGCTATTATGGATCGTTTAGGACGTGGCGTCACGTACTTGATTGGAGAAGGAGCTTACACTGGTGATTCAAAAAAGGTGATTTTTACTGTAATTACTCGTCTAGAAGAGTCAAAACTTACTTCAATTGTTGGAGAATTAGATGCCAATGCTTTTTTAGCAATTGGTAATATCGCGGAAGTACGAGGCGGAAGATTTAAAAAGAGAGATATTCACTAAACGAAAAAGCAAGTATGCACCCCAATGCATACTTGCTTCTTTGTTTCTATCTATTTGATTACAATTAAATTTTCATTTTAGTTATCCCAAACATTTACTAAAACATTTGTTTGTTCACGGTCAGGACCTACTGAGAATGTTGCAATTTGAATACCTGTTAATTCGCTAACACGTTTCACATAGTTACGCGCATTTTCAGGTAGTTCTTCTAATGTTTTGCATCCTGTAATATCTTCTGTCCAACCAGGAAGTTCTTCATAAATTGGTTTACACCCTTCAATAATATGAAGATTTGCAGGATATTCAGTGATGATTTCACCATTGTAGTCATATGCCGTACAGATTTTCACAGTTTCAAGACCAGTTAATACGTCTATTGAGTTAAGAGCTAAATCTGTAATACCAGATACACGACGGGAATGGCGAACTACAACTGAGTCGAACCAACCAACACGACGTGGACGGCCAGTAGTTGTACCATATTCACGCCCTACTTCACGAATTTGATGACCCACTTCATCAAACAATTCTGTTGGGAATGGGCCATCACCAACACGTGAAGTATAAGCTTTACTTACACCAATGACACGAGTAACTTGAGAAGGACCAACTCCAGCTCCAGTAGCTACACCTCCAGCAACTGGATTAGATGAAGTAACATATGGGTATGTACCGTGGTCAACATCAAGTAAAATACCTTGTGCACCTTCAAATAGTACTTTACCGTCTTCGTCTAATACATCATTCAATACTTTAGAAGTATCAGTTACATACTTTGCAATTTCTTGACCATAACCATAATATTCTTCGAAAATGTCTTCAAATTTTAATGGCTCAACTTCATAGAATTTTTCAAATAAACGGTTTTTCATAGCCAAATTAGAACGTAGCTTTTCTTCGAATACTTCTTTGTCTAATAGGTCCGCTACGCGAATACCAATACGTTGTACTTTATCTGTGTAACAAGGTCCAATCCCTTTACATGTAGTACCGATTTTTTTATCTCCACGAGACTCTTCATCTACCTTATCTTGATATACATGGTAAGGTAGGATCACTTGTGCACGATTGGATATGCGCAAGTTATCTGTATTAATCCCACGTTCTTGTAGTCCTTTTAATTCTTCAACAAGCGATTTAGGGTTAATAACCATGCCGTTACCCATTACTGAATGTTTATCTTTATAGAAAATACCAGAAGGGATCAAATGTAATTTATATGTTTCTCCTTCAAATTGGATAGTATGTCCTGCATTATCGCCACCAGAATAACGTGCGATTGCATCTGCTTCTTTAGAAAGGAAGTCTGTAATTTTACCTTTACCTTCGTCTCCCCATTGAGTTCCTACCACTACAACTGATGTCATAATCAGCACCTCCGTCAGACACTTTCTTCGTGTCCTGATTCAAACAGACTTATTGTATCAACGATAATAAGCCAAGTCAATAAAAAACAGTAAAAAACACGAACATATTATATTCGTCTGACATCAATGTTCGTGTTTTTTATCTAGTAGCCTCCTGCTGTTGCTTCTGCAGACCAGTCTACGCTAACAAACTTATTAAATTCTTTTTTAAATGCTAATTTAACGGTATCTGTTGGACCGTTACGTTGTTTAGCTACTATAATTTCAATTGTATTAGCATCTTCAGTTTCCTTATCGTAATAATCTTCACGATATAAGAATGCTACGATATCGGCATCTTGCTCGATACTCCCAGATTCACGAAGGTCACTCATCATCGGTCGTTTATCTTGACGTTGTTCTACACCACGCGATAATTGAGATAATGCAATAACTGGAACTTCCAATTCACGGGCAAGTGCTTTAAGTGAACGCGAAATTTCTGATACTTCTTGTTGTCTATTTTGTCCCGCTATACCGCTTCCTTGTATAAGTTGGAGATAATCTATTAGGATCATGCCTAACCCATGCTCTTGTTTTAGCCGACGACATTTTGCACGAATCTCGCTTACTCGTACACCAGCAGAATCATCTATATAGATTCCTGCACGGGATAGTGTACCAGTTGCCATCGTTAGCTTACGCCAATCCTCTGAATTTAAAGCACCTGTACGTAAAACTTGGGCATCAATATTTCCTTCAGCACAAAGCATACGCATTACAAGTTGTTCTGCACCCATTTCCAGAGAGAAAATAGCAACATTCTCTTCTGTTTGAGTACCAACTGCTTGGGCAACATTCAATGCAAAGGCTGTCTTCCCAACTGATGGTCTGGCAGCAACAATGATTAAATCGCCCCGTTGGAATCCAGCTGTTAAACGATCCAGGTCACGGAACCCTGTTGGAATACCAGTTATATCGCCTTTGCGATTTTGTAAATGTTCTACATTCGCATATGTTTCAACAAGAACATCTTTTACATGCTTAAAATCACCGGCATTCTTGCGATTCGCCACTTCCATGACTCTACTTTCAGCTTCAGAAAGTAAAGCATCTACCTCATCTTCACGTGTATAACCATCTTCTACAATCTTAGTTGCTACGCGTATTAAGCGTCTGAGTACTGCCTTTTCAGATACGATTTGAGCGTAGTAACCCACGTTTGCAGCTGTTGGAACAGCATTTGCAATTTCTGTAATATAAGAAATGCCCCCAACATCTTCTAATTCGTTATGTGACGATAGCTCTTCAGTAACTGTAATAACATCAATTGCTTTCCCTTGATCGCTCAAACGTAACATAGTTTGGAATATTTTCTGATGTGCAGAACGGTAAAAGTCATCAGGAATTAGAATTTCTGAAGCAGTAATTAACGCCTGTGGTTCAAGAAATATTGCCCCTATGACAGATTGTTCAGCTTCTTGGTTATGGGGCGGAACGCGGTCCAATTGTGGATCGTTCATAAATGTCTCCCCTTACTCTTGTTCTGCAACATGTACTTTCAATGTAGCAGTTACTTCATGGTGAAGCTTTACAGGTACTTTTGTTACACCTAAAGTCCGTATTGCTTCTTTTAGTTCCATTTTACGTTTATCAATTTTAATATCATGATCTTTTTGTAATTGTTCTGCAATCTGTTTTGAAGTAATTGATCCAAATAAGCGACCATCTTTACCCGGTTTCGCCAACAATTCAACTGTTAAATTTTCCAATGTTTCTTTTAATGCTTTTGCATCCTCTAATTCTTGTGCTGCATTTGCAGCTGCACGTTTATTTTGAGCCTTTAATTTTGCTATCTCAGCCGCTGTTGCTTCAACAGCGTTTTTTTGTTTTAGT
Source organism: Rummeliibacillus sp. TYF005 (assembly GCF_003844195.1). Taxonomy (NCBI): domain Bacteria; kingdom Bacillati; phylum Bacillota; class Bacilli; order Caryophanales; family Caryophanaceae; genus Rummeliibacillus; species Rummeliibacillus sp. TYF005. Next base: position 28,692 of record NZ_ML122568.1, on the reverse strand, counting down.
AAAACATTACGTGCATATCCATCAGAAACTTCTTTCACTTCACCTTTTTTACCTTGACCTTTAACATCTTTTAAGAAAATGACTTTCATACTTCAGTACTCCCTTCCAATACATCATCGATTGCTTTTTTTAACTTTTCTATCGCTTCATCTATAGTTTGAACTTCTAGTTGGCATGCAGCGTTAGTTAAATGTCCGCCGCCACCTAGTTCCTCCATGACTAGTTGAACATTCATCTCACCTAATGAACGTGCGCTAATGCCCACTTTTCCATCATTACGATGCGCAACTACAAAGGATGCAGATATGTCTTTCATTGTTAATAAAATATCTGCAGTTTGTGCAATTAATACTGAATTATAGATTTTACCACTGTCACCTCGTGCAACAACAATTCCATTATGGATAAATTCAGCTGTTTGAACAATCTTAGAACGTTCAATATACGTACCTATATCTTCTTTTAAAAGTCGTTGTACCAACACTGTGTCGGCCCCATTTGTACGTAGATATGAAGCTGCTTCAAATGTTCTTGCACCTGTTCTCAACGTGAAACTTTTCGTATCAACAATAATCCCCGCTAGCAAAGCTGTCGCCTCTAACATTGTTATTTTATCATTTTTTGGTTGATATTCTAACAATTCCGTTACCAATTCTGCTGTTGAGGAAGCATAAGGTTCCATATAAACGAGCATAGGATTTTTAACAAATTCCTCACCACGACGATGATGGTCAATAACGACTACCTTATCAGACTTGTTTAATAATCTTTCCTCAATGGTCATACTTGGTTTATGCGTATCTACTATTACTAACAGTGACTTTTCTGTTATTTTATCCAACGCTGCTTCTGGTGTAATAAAACGATTATATAAATCCGATTTATCCTTCACTACTTGCATTAAACGATTAATACTATTGTCAATATTATCGAAGTCTAAAACTACATAACCATCAATTCCATTCATATCAGCCATTTTACGAACACCAATAGCAGCCCCTATCGCATCCATATCCGGCATTTTATGCCCCATTACAAAGATTTGATCGCTATCCTGTATTAAATCGCGTAAAGCATGTGAGATAACACGAGCACGTACTCTTGTACGCTTCTCAACAGGATTGGTTTTTCCACCGTAGAACTTTACCTTACCATTTGGTTGTTTAATCGCTACTTGGTCACCGCCACGTCCTAGTACAAGATCTAAACTAGACTGTGCAAGTTCTCCTAATTCTAATAACGATTGTGAACCAGCACCTACACCAATACTCAATGTTAGAGATAAATTTTGCTGTGCTGTTATCTCCCGAATATCATCAAGAATAGCAAATCTTTTCTTTTCTAGTTCTTGCAAAATTGACTCATTCATAATTGCTATAAAACGATCAGAGTCAATTCGTTTTATATAGATTCCATATGTTGTACTCCAATTGTTTACAAGAGATGTTACAAGAGAATTGGTTTGACTTCGAGTTTGATCATCCATACCTTGGGTAATTTCATCATAATTATCAACAAAAAGAATTGATATTACTGTACGATCATCATGGTAAAGTGCTTCTATTTCAACTTGTTCTGTAATATCAAAGAAGTAAAGTAATTTTTCTTCTGGTTTATAGAATGCACGATACTTTCGTTCTTTTAGAGTAATATTGAGTTCATTTGACTCCTCGTGCTTAATCAGATTATATAAGTCTTCAGATAAAGAGAAGACTTCCTCTCCAATCAAAGAATCTGTCCCTAATATGCGAAGCATATAAGGATTTGTCCATTCAATCAGAAACTGGTCATCGATTAATACAATACCAATTGGCATTTCAAGTAATGCCTCTTCGCCCACCTTTTTTAAGCGATATGATAGCATTTCGATATGCCTTTCAGTCTCTTTATACGTTTCAGACTCAACTTTCCAAGTAAGAATCAAAACTAATACCAAGACTATTCCATACACGGCGCCAGTCAATAAGTTCCACATTACACATATCACAATACCTGCTATTCCAAGCAATGACAGGATTAAAAGAGGATATCGTATTGGTCGTTTTCTAAAAAGAGTACCCATAAAGCTCAACTCCTTATTTTCTTGTCATGCCACTAATAAGTCCACGGATATTAAATCCTAAATCTGCTATACCGATTAAAGTAACAAACGAACTTAGTGGAAAAGCGAGGATAGTACCAACTACAATTGTCCATTTCGGCCATCCTTGCTGATACATGAAAAAGTGAATCAATGAAATACCTTGAAGCAAAAATAGTGTACTTAAGAGAAAAGATAAATTCAATACAACTACATAAATAAATGACCCTGTGTCAGGTTTTATAAATAACGTTATTAATAATACAATGAGATAATACCACAAAAAGGCACGTGGTAATTGTAAATCTCTAAATGGAGCAAATTTAGGAACTTCTAGTCCAAAACGTCTTAATAATGGTAAATTCAAAGAAATGATAATAAACGTCAAGAAAAATACCATTAACGTTATCATTGTTGGCATACCCATTTGCATTGTATTGACCAATGTGTCTAATTGATCAGTTGAGATTGGGGCTTTACCTGTCATTGCTTTGACCATCTCATTTGATCTCTCATAACTTTCCCGGAAGTTTGTTATGACTTCCTTTAAAATATCGATATTAAAGAATTTTACAGACACAATATATTCAATTGCAATAGAAATCAATACTGTAAAGGCTGTCGACATAAATAAAAAGACTTTGCTTTTCTTTGTACTAATTGCATCGCCGATGACCAATCCAATCAATACAACTATAACAGCTAAAGGTAAAGATAAAATCCCGCCAATTAAAAATGCAATTGCTAAACTAACAATAGACACTAATAATGAGGAGCCACGACTATACTTTGATCTATACCAAGCAATCGGTAAAGAAATAAACCAAATCGATACGATATTCAACACTGGTATATATGTAGAGATGGCTAATAATATAGCAAACAATGCCACCATCATGGCGCCATGCGTAATTCTCCTTGTCTGATTTTCTGGCATTTAAAACCTTCCTTTTCATAAAGAAAATCTATTATTTCATCTTATTATTGTATCATGTTTCATGGTATCGAACAAAAACCTAGATGTATCAACTAACATTGTCTAAACAAAAATAAAATGTAAAAAATGATCAGCAACTACTCTTTAACTGATCATCTACTCCTTATTCAATTTTACAATATAAAAAAAGACCAGCATATGCCGGTCTTTTAAAAAATCATTATTTATCATCTGCAGTGAATGGTAGTAAAGCCATTACACGAGCCATTTTGATAGCTGATGTAAGTTTACGTTGATATTTAGCGCTTGTACCAGTCACACGGCGTGGAAGAATTTTTCCGCGTTCAGAGATGAATTTTTTTAATAAATCAACATCTTTGTAATCGATGTGTTTGATGTTATTAGAAGTGAAATAGCAAACTTTACGGCGTTTGCGGCCTCCTCTACGTGGTGCCATTGTGTAGTTTCCCTCCTTATATAATTATCGTATATGACGTGCAATAAGTCATTTGCTTAGAATGGTAGATCGTCTTCTGTTACGTCGACTTTTCCTCCACCATTGCTAACTGGTGCAAATGGATCTTCATCTACACGTGTGTAATTTTGCTGACTAGGTGATTGATTCTGTTGATAAGATGGTTGTTGATAGTTTCCTTGTTGTGGAGCACTATATGACTGACCGCCATATTGTTGTCCTTGTTGAGGACGGTCTCCTGCAGCACTGCGTGGTTCTAAGAACTGTACGCTATCTGCAACAACTTCAGTTGTATAAACACGTTTACCATCTTGTCCTTCATAACTACCTGTTTGGATACGGCCTTCAACACCTGCAAGACTTCCTTTACGTAAGAAGTTTGCTGTATTTTCAGCTTGTTTACGCCAAACTACACAGTTGATAAAGTCCGCTTGTCTCTCACCTTGTTGGTTAGAAAACGTTCTATTTACAGCAAGTGTAAAACGAGCAACAGCAACGCCACTTGGTGTGTAGCGAAGTTCTGGATCTTTTGTTAGTCTTCCAACTAGTACGACACGGTTAATCATCAGAATGCAACCTCCTTTATCTGCTTTTGTTCAAGTTCAAATTAGTCTTCTTGACGAACTGCAATATGACGAATGATATCTTCGTTAATATTAGCAAGACGAGTGTATTCATCGATTGCTTTAGAATCAGCGTTAACTTTCACGATTTGGTAGAAACCTTCGCGGAAGTCTTCGATTTCGTAAGCTAGGCGGCGTTTGCCCCATTCTTTTGATTCGATGATTTCAGCACCGTTAGAAGTTAAGATTTCGTTGAAACGTTCAACTAAAGCTTTTTTACCTTCTTCTTCGATGTTTGGACGAATAATATACATTAATTCGTATGCTCTCATTATATAAGCACCTCCTTGTGGACTTTGGCCAAGTTCGAAACCCTTGGCAAGGAGTTAGTAATTTTTACTACTCACATCAACGAATTGTATCATATATTAGAATATTAAGCAACTAACTTTGCTAGGCAAGGGGGATTTATTTTCATATACTTTAGAGTGGAGGGATGTAAATGGAGAATTGTTCAGAACCAATTGATATTATTGAATTAGATATAAAAAGAATAGCAAGGCAGAATTTATTTTGGACCATTTTTTTAATGATTAGTTTCCTTTTGGTTAATGGCTTTATACATGGGGAATTTGCTTTTCATATATCCATTTTTAATTTTTTTCTTTTTTTTATTTTATATATTGGATTAATCGTTATACATGAAATTTGTCATCTAATTGGTTTTCTTCTTTTTGGAAGAGTCCCAATTAGTAGTTTAAAATATGGCGTCAATTTAAAAATGGGTGTCGCCTATGCTACAACAACAAGATATTTACACAATAGGGCAATGAAAAAGTCCCTTTTACTTCCTTTTTGGATTACAGGTGTAATTCCAGCTATGATAGGTTTTATACTCAATAATAACCTATGGCTTATCTTAGGTGCGTGGCTTATCGCTGGAGCAGTTGGAGATTTCGCGATGTATAAAAAACTAAGAAAGTTTCCAAAGAATTATTTCATTCGGGATGACCCAAAGTTGCCTAAATTATATATTTATAAAAATTAGCAATTAAATAAATTGTATTTGAAAGCCTCTTTTGAAAACACATAGCGAATATTCATTAATAGAAAAAAGTGGCCCTGTAAGTTTTATACTTACAGGGCTACTTAATAGTTCTTGTTTATACGTTAAAACGGAATAACATAATGTCGCCATCTTGTACAACATAGTCTTTACCTTCAAGACGTACGCGTCCAGCTTCTTTAGCAGCATTCATAGAACCATATTGCATTAAATCTTCATATGAGACAGTTTCTGCTCGAATAAAACCTCGTTCAAAGTCAGAGTGAATGATTCCGGCACATTGTGGCGCCTTCATACCTTTACGGAATGTCCATGCTTTTACTTCTTGTACCCCAGCTGTGAAATATGTAGCTAGACCAAGTAAGCTATATGATGCACGGATTAGTTGATCTAATCCTGATTCCTCAATACCTAATTCTTCTAGGAACATTGATTTTTCATCATCATCTAATTCTGCAATTTCTTCTTCAATTTTAGCACAAACAACAATCACTTCTGCACCTTCAGAAGCCGCATATTCACGAACTGCTTGTACATATTTGTTATTGCTAGCATCTGCTACTTCATCTTCAGAAACATTCGCTACATAGAGCATTGGTTTGATTGTTAACAAATTTAACCCTTTAATAACTTTCTTTTCATCATCAGATAATTCAACAGAGCGAGCTGGTTTTTCTGCTGCGAACGCTTCTTTAATTTTTTCTAAAATAGGCGCTTCAATCATCGCTTCTTTATCTTTTTGGCGAGCTAACTTTTCAACTTTTGCATATCGTTTATCAACAGATTCTAAGTCTGCAAGGATCAACTCTAGGTTGATGACTTCAATATCACTAATAGGATCCACTTTACCTGCAACATGTGTAATATTTTCATCTTCAAAGCATCTTACAACTTGAGTAATAGCATCTACTTCACGGATATGAGCTAAGAATTTGTTACCTAGTCCTTCACCTTTACTTGCACCTTTTACGATACCAGCGATATCTGTAAATTCAAATGCTGTAGGAACAGTTTTCTTTGGTTGTACTAACTCAGTTAATTTATCTAAACGTGCATCTGGAACTTCTACAATCCCTACATTTGGATCAATTGTTGCGAATGGATAGTTCGCTGCAAGAGCCCCTGCCTTTGTAATTGCGTTAAATAATGTGGATTTACCAACGTTTGGTAAACCTACGATACCGGCTGTTAAAGCCATTTTTTCCACAACCTTTCAAAAAAAATAAATACTATTAAATTATTTCCTATATCAACTTGTTCATTATAGATTTTCACTAAGTAAAAGTCTATTCTTCAGATGGATTTGCGACTACCAAGACTTTTTTCATTTTCTTATCAAATTCCCTACGTGGAATCATTACACTATGTTGGCATCCTTCGCATTTGATACGAATATCTGCACCCAGGCGAATAATTTTCCACTCATTTGTTCCACAAGGATGTTGCTTTTTCATCTCTACTATATCACCAAGACCATATTTTTTTGCTTCCATTTTTACTCTCCTTCTTCAAATGCTTGATTATTATCTCGTTCATAAACCATCATTTTAGGATAAGGAATTTCAATGCCATTGCGATCAAAAATATCTTTAATATCACGACGAACCATACGTGAAATAGCAAAATGTTGCATTGGTAATGTCTCAACGGAAATACGTAATGTGACTTCGGCTCCTACGACATTTTGGACACCTAGCAAGGTTGGCTCAGAAACCACTTCTTCATGAGTAGCTGGTAAAGTTTTTAAATATTGTTCGATGAGTTTTTCAGCTTTTTCAATATCTGAACTATATGCTACACTAACATCAATAATTGCAATTGAGTTATTAATCGAATAATTTACAACCTCTGTAATAGAGCCATTCGGTATAATGTTAATTTCCCCTGCTGCACCTTTAATCTTCGTTGTACGTAAACCAATTTCTAATACTGTTCCCTCCGTTGAAGTAATTTTAATATAATCTCCAACACCAAATTGATCCTCAAAGATGATGAAAAATCCAGTAATGACATCCTTTACTAAACTCTGTGCACCAAACCCAACTGCTAAACCGACGATTCCAGCACCAGCTAACAAACCTGCCACTCTTATATTCATAGCAGATAATATAGCGATAATTGCTGAAAAGTAAACTACATAAGATATGACACTTTGCAATAATCGTAAAATTGTTCGATACCGTCGTTCAGATGCAGGTTGTAATGCAATTGGCCCATTCATTCGAATATCAAAGAATTTTTTAATGGCCATCTTCGCAACACGTACAACAACCATTGATAAAAGCCAGATAGCAATAATCTTAAGTGTTGCAAATCCTATATTATTCCATAGTTTTTCATCTGTTAAGTAATCCTTCATTGACTCCCAACTATGCATACTTTTTAATTTCACTTTTATAACTCCTCTTGCATAAAAAAATTTTTTCTTACGTATACTGCAGAAAAAGAAGAAGGTGAAAATTCATATGACACTTCCATTATCTAATTCTGCTTTCTCATATGCATTGCACTATCAAGATTCAGGTGCCATTTGGCGATTAAGCTCTTTCTTATTAGAGCATATACCATTTCATCATGAAAATCTTGTATTTTGTTGTATTGGATCTGATCGTTCTACAGGAGATGCTTTAGGGCCCTTAATTGGTAGTTTACTCTCAAACTATATCTCTTTTCCTTATAGAATTATTGGATCTTTAGAACAACCATTACATGCTTTAAACTTAAAAGAAACTGTTGATTCTTTACAGGAACAATCTATTAAACCATTTGTTGTAGCTATTGATGCTTGTTTAGGTGAGCAACAACGGATTGGTGAAATACTTTTTCAACCTGGTCCACTCTTACCAGGTAAAGCTGTAAAAAAAGAATTGCCACCAATTGGGGACGTCTCTATTAAGGGAATCGTCAATTTTGGTGGCTTTATGGAACATACTATATTACAAACTACTAGATTAAATGTGACATATGAAATGAGTAACCGGATTGCACGTGCACTCTACTTGGCATTTCATCGCCATTCACTAAAAAATATGCATAATCGACACTATGAACGCAACCACTAGAATGGCTGGCAAAATATTAGCTACACGGATTTTCGTGAGCCCCATCATATTTAGACCAATAGCTATAATCATAGCACCACCTGTTGCCGTCATTTGTTGTATAAAGGTATCCATTAAAGCATCTGGAACAAGTATGCTTATTTGACCAGCAAACAAAGCGATTGCACCTTGGTATACAAACACCGAAATTGCACTTAATAGTACACCTATACCTAAAGTAGAGGCCAAGAAAATAGCTGTAAATCCATCAATGATACCTTTAGTTATTAATACGGAATGGTCATTTCGAAGGCCACTATCAAGCGCACCTATAATAGCCATTGAACCAATAACAAAGATTAAAGTACCTGTGATAAATCCTTGGGCGATATCGCCATTTTCGCCCTTTTTCCCAATTTTACGCTCTATCCATTTACCAAATCGATTTAACTGTAAATCTAGATCAATCCATTCTCCAATAATTGTCCCAACAACAAGGCTTACGATAACTATAATAAAATTATCGCTCTTAATGCCCATTTGAATACCTAGCACAGTTACAGCAAGTCCAATAACCTGCATGACTGTTTCTTTCATTTTATCAGGAATACCTTGTAGAAACCTCCCGATAATACACCCTACTGCTATAAGCAGTGAGTCAATGATTGTTCCTAATAAGACCACTTAAATTCACTCAATCCTCTAATAAATCTAATATGCGTTCTAAATCATCTTCAGAGAAAAACTCAATTTCTATTTTCCCTTTATTTTTTGTTTTTTTGATTAAAACATTTGTACCAAAGTAATCTCTTAATTGAGACTCTTTTTCTTCAATGAAAATATCCTTTTTCATTTTTTTCTTTGTTTCACGTGGAACTTTCTCATTTAAGGAATGGACTAACGCTTCTAGTTGGCGAACATTTAGATGTTGCTTCATCACTTTTTCAGCAATCATAGGTATTTGTTTTTTATTTTTCAAACCTAATAATGTTCTACCATGTCCCATCGTTAGTTTGCCATCATTCACAAGTTTTTGGACGTCTTTTGGTAATGTTAATAAACGAACATGATTTGCAATGTGTGGACGACTTTTACCTAGCCGTTTGGACAACTCTTCTTGAGTTAAACCTAGATGTTCCATCAAGCTATGATAAGCCTCTGCTTCTTCGATTGGTGTTAGATCTTCACGTTGAAGATTCTCCAAAATGGCTAATTCCATCATTTTTATATCATCGAAATCACGAATAACAGATGGTACAACTGTTAAATTTGCTAACTTCGCTGCACGGAATCGTCTTTCCCCTACAACAATTTCAAACTTTGCACCTTTTTTTCGCAATATAATGGGTTGTAAAATCCCATATTCTTTAATAGATTGAGCTAACTCTTGTAAAGATTCTTTATCGAAAACTTTCCGTGGTTGAAATGGATTTTCTTGTATATCACGAATAGCTGTCTGGGTTACTTTATCTGATTCTAATAATTCTTGGTCTTGAAAAAGTGCACCTAATCCTTTTCCTAATGCTTTAGCCATTTTTAATCACCTCTCTTGCCAATTCTAAATACACTTCTGCACCACGAGATTTGCGATCATAGAGAATAATAGGCTCGCCATGACTTGGTGCTTCACTTAAACGGACATTTCGCGGAATAATCGTTTTATACACTTTGTCTTGGAAATACTTCTTCACTTCATCTATAACTTGTAATCCCAAATTTGTACGAGCATCTAACATTGTTAACAAAACACCATCAATCATTAACTGGTTGTTCAGATGCTTTTGCACAAGACGTATTGTCGATAATAATTGACTTAAACCTTCTAACGCATAGTATTCACATTGTACGGGGATCAAAATAGCATCCGCAGCTGTTAAAGAGTTGATCGTTAATAACCCTAACGATGGAGGACAATCGATAATAATAAAATCATATTCTTTTTTTATATCCTCTATAGCATGCTTTAATCGTACTTCCCTTGAGAGGGTTGATACTAATTCAATTTCTGCTCCTGCGAGTGCAATCGTTGCTGGTACAATATATAAATTATCAGTATTTGTTTTATATATAGCTGTTTCGATTGGCTCATCATCAATGAGTACGTCGTAAATACATTTATCAACTTCCCCTTTATTGATTCCAACACCGCTAGTAGAATTTCCTTGTGGATCCGTATCAATTAATAATACCTTTTTTCCTAATGTAGCAAGGCACGCGCTTAAATTTACAGATGTTGTCGTCTTACCAACGCCGCCCTTTTGGTTTGCAATTGCTATTGTTCTTCCCATGGTGCACCTGCTTTCAGAAACGTATTCATTAAAATGTTTAACATACCTTTTATACATTCTATCAAAAAAATGATTTCTCGGCTCCATTTACTAGATGAAATCTAAAGAAAAAACTCTTATTCTAATTTTTTCTAGAGTAAGAGTTTTATAGAAAATATGATTATGCTTTCTTCTTAGGAATCTTCACTGTAATTTGGTAAAACTCATCATGTTCTTCCTCTTCGGTTTCTACATGAATACCTGTTTTATTTACCATTGTAAGTGATTGGCGAATAGTATTGAGTGCTATCCGTATATCCCGACTAATCGCTTTACGACGTGGTTTTGCCTTTGTTGTTTTTTCTTTAGGGTTTAATATTTCACTAATTCGTTGTTCTAATTGTCTAACATTATAATCATGCTCAATTGTTTCTTGTAATAACTTCAATTGCAGTTCTTCATCTTTAACAGGAACTAATGCACGCGCATGTCGTTCAGAGATGTCTCTTTTTAAAATTGCCATTTGAATAGTTTCTGGCAATTTTAAAAGGCGAAGTTTATTGGCAATAGTAGATTGCCCTTTGCCTAAACGCTGAGCAAGAGCTTCTTGTGTCAATTCATGTAATTCTAAAAGTTTTTGATAAGCTTGCGCTTCTTCAATCGACGTAAGTTCTTCTCGTTGTAGGTTTTCAATCAGTGCAACAGAAGCCGTTTCTTTATCATTCATTTCACGAATAATTGCTGGCACTTCTGTCCAATTTAATGATTTCATTGCTCGGTAACGACGTTCCCCTGCAATAATTTCATAATGATCCTCATCTAATTTACGTACGACAATTGGTTGAATGACACCATGCGTATGTATTGTTCGTGCTAATTCTTCAATCTTAGAATCATCAAAAATTGTTCGTGGTTGATAGCGGTTTGGACTAATTTTCTCAATAGAAAGCTTTACAACCGATTCCGTATTCTTTACTTCACTTTTTGAGGTGTTTTCTACTTTCTCACCACTTCCAAAAAAACGTGAAAAAGTACTTTTCATCCTTTGGCACCACCTTTAATGATATTTCTCATCTCTTATTTATATCTAGTTTACTTTCTAGTTACTAGAGATGACTATCTATCTATATATATTTACTAACATTATACAAAAAGTAATTATGTTCATTTATCATTATAGTTTCTTTCGATAAAAAACGGTAGATTCCTTTTTTTGTTTCATGTGAAACATATATTAGTGAATCGGTGATTTATTGGGTACTCCAGGCTTACGTGGATATTTTTTTGGAGTATTTTTTATTTTTTCAAAGGCATAAATTGTACGTTCACTGTTTTCAATCGGAAGTAAGAATTCAAACTTATCTACTAGTTTTGTACCAAGAGTCGCTATAGCTCTTTTAGCATCCTTTAATTCTTCATCACCACTAGCTGCTTTCATCGCTACAAAAGTGCCACCCAATTTAACAAGTGGAATACATAGTTCAGATAAAACAGATAATCTAGCAACAGCACGTGCGGTTACCATATCAAATTTTTCTCGATACTCTTTAGCTTGTCCAAAATCTTCTGCACGTGAATGAACAAAATTTACATTTTCTAAATGTAATTCTTCACTTAGATGATTTAAAAATTGGATACGTTTATTTAACGAATCTACAATCGTAATTTTCAAATGTGGGAAACAAATTTTAATAGGGATACTTGGAAACCCAGCACCTGCTCCTACATCACATAGTGACTGAACCTTATCAAAATCAATATAAAATGCAGCACTAATAGAATCATAGAAATGCTTTAAATAAACAGATGGTAAATCAGTTATTGCTGTCAAATTCATCTTTTCATTCCATTCTACCAATGTTTCAAAATAAATATGAAATTGCTGAATTTGTTTATCTGATAACTCAATCCCCTGCGTTTTTAAAGCTTGCACAAACTGTTCTTCGTTCATGTTATTCCCCTTCCATAAGTGCTACTTAAATTTTGTCATTATTTTTAGTATGGCTCTGTTCAACAAAACTGTTTAGTATTACAGTTTTGCGACATATGCCTGTGATTACAGGCATATGAAAACGACAGAGCCCTTCTTCTAACATATACTTGTATTGCTTCTAATTTTAAATTTTCGCGATTCTTCCATGTTCAATATACACCAGTAAAATCGAAATGTCAGCTGGATTAACACCTGAAATACGAGATGCTTGTGCTACTGAAAGTGGACGTACTTCTTTCAACTTTTCTTTTGCTTCTGTTGCAATCCCAGAAATTGCATCATAATCGATATTTTCCGGTATTTTCTTATCTTCCATTTTTTTAAGTTTTTCTACTTGTTGAAGGGCTTTTTCAATATAACCTTCATATTTCACTTGTATTTCAACTTGTTCTTTTACTTCTGTGCTTAACTCTATATCTGATGGTGTCAACGAAGCTACTAAGTCATAATTGACCTCAGGGCGTTTTAATAAATCGGTACCACGGATACCATCTTTTAATGGGCTACTACCAACTGATTGAATAGTAGCTTGAGTTTCCTCATTTGGTTTTAGAATGACATCATGTAAACGAGCAATTTCACCTTCTACTTGTGCTTTTTTCACAAGGAAACGATCATAGCGCTCTTTTGAAATTAACCCTGCTTGATAAGCACGTTCTGTTAAACGCATATCTGCATTGTCGTGACGTAATAATAAACGATATTCTGCACGAGATGTTAATAGTCGATAAGGTTCATTTGTTCCTTTTGTCACTAAATCATCGATTAATACACCAATATAAGCATCTGCGCGTCCAAGGATCATTTCTTCTTTTCCAAGGGCTTTTGCAGCTGCATTTATACCTGCCATTAACCCTTGACCTGCTGCCTCTTCATAACCAGAAGTACCATTAATTTGACCTGCTGTATATAAGTTTTGAATACGTTTTGTTTCAAGTGTTGGCCAAAGCTGAGTAGGAACAATTGCATCATATTCGATAGCATATCCAGCACGCATCATTTCAGCCTTTTCTAGTCCAGGAATTGTTTCAAGCATTTTTCGTTGAATATGTTCCGGTAAACTTGTTGATAGTCCTTGAACATAAACTTCTTGTGTATTGCGACCTTCTGGTTCTAAGAACAATTGGTGACGAGGTTTGTCGTTAAAGCGTACAATTTTTGTTTCAATTGATGGGCAATATCGAGGACCTGTACCTGTGATGACACCTGTGAACATTGGTGATTTATCTAAATTATCATTAATAATTTGGTGTGTTTCTAGACTTGTATATGTTAACCAACATGGAATTTGATCTGTGATAAATTCAGTCGTTTCATAACTGAAAGCACGTGGTTCTGGATCACCTGGTTGAATTTCAGTTTTACTATAATCAATGGTTTTACTATTAACACGTGGTGGTGTACCTGTTTTAAAACGGACCATATCAAACCCTAGTTCACGTAAATTATCGGCAAGCTTGATAGAAGGTTGTTGGTTATTTGGACCACTTGAATATTTCAAATCGCCAATAATAATTTCACCACGTAGGAAAGTACCTGTTGTAATTACGACCGTATTCGCACGGTATATTGCACCTGTTTGTGTAATGACACCTTTTACTTGTCCATCCTCTACGATTAACTCTTCCACCATAGCTTGGTGGATACTAAGGTTTTCTTGATCTTCAAGTAATTTTTTCATTGCATGTTGATACATCACTTTATCAGCTTGTGCACGTAACGCACGAACTGCAGGACCTTTACCAGTGTTTAACATACGCATTTGGATATTTGTCTTGTCGATGATTTTCCCCATCGCTCCACCCATTGCATCAATTTCACGTACAACAATCCCTTTTGCGGGTCCACCAACAGATGGATTACATGGCATAAAAGCAATCATATCTAAATTTATTGTTAATACTAAAGTTTTTGCACCCATTCTAGCTGAGGCATATGCAGCTTCTACTCCTGCATGACCAGCTCCAATTACTACAACGTCGAACGTGCCTGCTTCATAATTTGTTAGCACTGCTCGTTACTTCCTTTCTTTTTTAGAGTTTCCTTTGCTTCAATAGACAATAAGTAGTTAGTTGATAATGATCCTTCAGCCTATCAAGTAATTGCCTATAAAAGCTATTCAACTTACACCTAGAGGCCTTCATCTGCTAAGTATAATGTTGAACCCTTCTATTATTTTCCTAAGCAGAATTGCGAGAATAACTGATTAATCAAGCTATCTTGTACTGTATCTCCAACAATTTCACCTAGAATTTCCCATGACCTAGTTACATCAATTTGAATCATATCTACAGGAACACCTGCATTTGCAGCGCCAATTGCATCATTAATGCGATCAAGTGCTTGATGCAGTAATGCAATATGCCGAGCATTTGAAACATATGTTAAATCGCCTGCTTCAACAGATCCTTCAAAGAATAATGCTGCAATAGCCTCTTCAAGCTCTGCAACACCTTCTTCTTGTAATAGAGAAGTGGTGACTAATTTACGATTACCTGCAAGTTCTCTCACACGGTTTAAATCAATTTTTTGTGGTAAATCTGTTTTATTGACAACGACGATAAAATCCATGTTTTGAATTGTTTCAAATAATCGTTCGTCTTCCTCTGTTAGCTCGTCATTATAGTTTACAACAAGTAAGATTAAATCTGCTTCTTTTAAGACTTGGCGAGATCTTTCTACTCCGATTCGTTCAACAATATCTTCTGTCTCACGAATTCCTGCTGTATCTACTAAACGAAGAGGTACGCCACGTACATTGACGTATTCTTCAATAATATCACGTGTTGTACCCGCTACATCAGTGACAATTGCTTTATTTTCTTGAACTAAGCTATTTAGTAATGAGGATTTTCCTACATTTGGTCGCCCCAATATAACCGTTGATAATCCTTCTCGCAATATTTTCCCTTGAGAAGATGTCTGAAGTAATTTTTCAATTTCTTGCTTTACCCAAGTAGATTTTTCTAACATTAACGGAATTGTCATTTCCTCAACATCATCATACTCTGGATAATCTATATTTACTTCTACTTGCGCTAATACTTCTATTAATGCTTGACGTAATTGATTAATTAGGCGAGATAGTTTACCATCCATTTGACCTAGCGCTACATTCATCGCCTTATCTGTTTTAGCTCGAATTAAATCCATGACAGCTTCTGCCTGTGATAAATCAATACGACCATTCAAAAATGCTCTTTTCGTAAATTCACCTGGTTCAGCCAATCTTGCTCCATTTCTAAGTACTAACTGAAGAACACGGTTCACTGAAACAAGACCGCCATGGCAATTGATTTCTACTACATCTTCTCTCGTGAAAGTCTTTGGTCCTTTCATCATCGATAACATTACTTCTTCTACTATTTCGCCTGTTTCAACCTCTTTTAAATGGCCATAGTGAATTGTGTGAGAAGGCTGTACTGATAATTTTTTACCACTTGGCGAATGAAAAATACGATCTGCTATTTCAATTGCTTGGTCACCGCTTAATCGGACAATTGCTATTGCCCCTTCACCCATTGGTGTGGATATCGCTGCAATTGTATCAAATTCCATATTTTTTACCTCCTACGTTGGAAAAAGTTATCCACATGTGGATAACAAAACATCTAATTCTCTAATTTTTTATAATACCATATAGCAAAAAAATGAGTCCTTCTCAACTCTTGAGAAGGACTCTTTCACAATCCTTGAAATTTTATCTAATTGGCTCAATCACTAAATGACGTTTGATATCTTCACCTTTTGAATAGGTCTCAACGTCTACTCGATTTGCTAATACATGGTGGATGATCTTACGTTCATTTGCCGGCATTGGCTCAAGTTCTACTTTTCTTCCCGTATGAACTGCTTTGTCTGCCATACGATTTGCCAATAATTCTAGTGATTTTTGACGTCTTTCACGATAATTTTCAACATCTAATTTTACCAATATGAAACGTTTGATGTACTGATGTGCTACTAATTGTGTTAATTGTTGAAGAGCATTCAATGTTTGACCACGCTTACCAATTAAAAGAGCAGCTTTTTCGCTAGATAGTCGGTAATTAATCGTTTTACCCTTTTGTTCAACCTGAATTGTAAGGTCTTGAATACCTAATTGTATTGCAATATCGGTAATATATTCTTTAACCTTTTCGATTGCTTCTGAATAATCTACCATTCCGGTATCTTCTTGTTCTTCCTGCAAATCTTTTGGTCCAACCACATCAATTGTTGGTTTTTCTAAGGTCGAAATTGCACTGATCCTAGTATCAATTTCATCTTGTTCTTTATCTTGCTGAATAGAATTTATTCTGAATACAAATTCGGATTCCTCTATATCTTCTTGTTTGGTACTTGGTTTTTCAATTTGTTTTTCTGTTACACGAATTAGTGCTTTTCGTGAACCAATTCCTAAAAAACCTCTTTTTGCTTCTTGAATAATTTCAACATCTACTTGTTTACGAGTAAGGTTAAGCTCATGTAAGGCGAGCAAAATTGCTTCCTCTACAGTTGCGCCTGTTTGCGTAATCTGTTTCACTTTGGGCCCCTCCTGTTTTCGCAGGTTTTGTTGTTTTTCAAAGCTTACTTTACAAGATTCGATTCTATCTAGATCCAGCATAATCAACGAATTCCCTGCAAGATTATTTGCTTTTTTTTATTCTATCATGGGATTTCTTGTTGTCTCTACTACTTCTTCTTAAAACCTTTGCGATTTTCAATACATGTTCAAGGCTTTTCTTTGTTTCATGAAAATTCATGGTGGCCGCCGGATTTCGGGCGATAATGACGTAGTCCATATTTTGTGGAAGCTCATCGTTTAACTCAAAAAAGCTTTGACGGACATAACGTTTAATTTGATTTCTTGTGACTGCCTTTGCAATTTTTTTACTAACGGATAACCCAATTCTAAATTCATCTTGTCCATCTTTTTCAAGATAATAGATAACAAATTGGCGATTCGCAAAAGACTTCCCTTTTTTGAACACTTTCTGAAAGTCCTCGTTCTTTTTAATTCTGCGGCGTTTTTTCATTTTTTGCACCTGCTTATTCTTTTTTCCTCTTCTACCTCATATTATAAAAGAAAAAAGACCACTGAGTATGTTCAGTGGACTTATGCTTATGCTGATAATACTTTTCTTCCTTTACGACGGCGAGCTGCGATCACTTTACGACCGTTTTTAGTAGCCATACGTGCACGGAAGCCATGTACTTTACTATGCTTACGTTTTTTCGGTTGGTATGTGCGTTTCATTTATATGACACCTCCTGATGAAAGTCTATTATCTAAATACTACAGACAGTCTTGGATATTATAGCTATTATCAGGCTACTTTGTCAACTCCCTTTAAAATAATCACTTTAATCTTAAAGAAGTTCTTTATCCCTTTCACGCTATCATGCTAAGTTATCCACACTTAAATGATTTTTACTCTTTTTTCATTGTGAACACTTTTTTATCTTTTTAAAAATATCCACAGCACTTACCTACAGTTTTTACACAAGCTCATATGTTGTGGATAAATCAACGGTGAATAATTATGCATTTTGTGGATAACCTTTTTAAACTCTTGTCATACTTTACTTTTCCTGATACAATTATTGTGTTTTACTCTGTAAATAAATCTTGCTATACAAAGTCTTATCCACAATTGTTAATAACTTGTGGATAATTTTATCCACTGATGTAGAATAAGATTTATCCACAGAATGTGTTTACTGTGATTAACAGTTAGATTATAATCTAATCTTGATATAATTTTTATTTAACCAACTACTGTAATTATTTTATAGAATAGTTTTTTTAGAAAAGGAGAAAGAGCTTGGAACATATTGAAGAGTTATGGGACAAAGTACTCTCAGAAGCGAAGAAGAAGATTTCCAAACCAAGCTTTGAAACTTGGTTGAAGTCAACGAAATTGTTAGCCTACACTGGTGATACTGTAACAATTGCTGCTCCCAATTCTTTCGGCCGTGAGTGGCTTGAAAACCATTATGTACACTTAATCGCAGCAATTTTAGCTGAATTAACAGGTAAGGATTTACACATTCGTTTCGTTGTTCAACAGGATCCAAACATAGAGGATTTTGATATCCCATCTACACCCATTCAAAAAAAGCACGAGGAACAACCTGAAACTTCCTCTGGCATGTTAAATACAAAAAATACATTTGATACATTTGTTATTGGATCAGGTAATCGCTTTGCACATGCAGCTTCATTAGCAGTAGCTGAAGCACCTGCAAAGGCCTATAATCCGCTATTTATCTATGGTGGTGTTGGCTTAGGTAAAACTCACCTAATGCATGCTATTGGTCATTATGTATTGGAACATAATCCAAAAGCAAAAGTAGTTTATCTATCGTCTGAAAAATTTACCAATGAATTTATTAACTCTATTCGTGATAATAGAGCTGAGGAATTTCGTAATAAATACCGTAGTGTAGATGTATTACTAATTGATGATATTCAATTTTTGGCTGGAAAAGAATCAACTCAAGAAGAATTTTTCCATACATTTAATACGCTACATGAGGAATCAAAACAAATCGTGATTTCTAGTGATCGTCCTCCAAAAGAAATTCCAACATTAGAGGATCGCCTACGTTCACGCTTTGAATGGGGTCTAATTACAGATATTGCCCCACCTGATTTAGAAACACGTATTGCTATTTTACGCAAAAAGGCAAAGGCTGATAATTTGGATATTCCAAATGAAGTTATGCTCTATATCGCAAATCAAATTGATTCTAATATCCGTGAATTAGAGGGTGCCCTAATTCGTGTTGTAGCATACTCATCACTTGTAAATGAAGATATTTCGGCAGAATTAGCTGCACAAGCATTAAAAAATATTATTCCTAATGCTACACCTCGGATTTTAACAATTTTAGATATACAAAAGGCGGTAGGCGAGCATTATCATATTAAGCTAGAAGACTTTACAGCTAAAAAACGAACAAAATCTATTGCATTCCCTAGACAAGTAGCTATGTATCTTTCTCGTGAAATGACTGATTGTTCTTTACCTAAAATAGGTGATGAATTTGGAGGCCGTGACCATACCACTGTTATCCATGCTCATGAAAAAATTTCATCACTTCTTAAAGATGATCAAGGTCTTCAACAAGATATTAAGCAGATTAAAAGCATGCTAGGAAAATAATTTTTGCTGTGGATAACAAGAAAGTTAACAACAAATTTATACACAGTCTATCTACATGTGGATAGACTGATTTTATTTGCTTTAAGAGACTTATCCACAAATCCACAGCCCCTATTACTATTTCTATTATTCTTTTAAATAATAAAATAATAAAAAATATAATAAGTGAGGTCATAAACATGAAGTTCGATATCATAAGAGATCGTTTGCTAGATGGATTAAATGATGTCATGAAAGCAGTTAGTTCCAAAACAACTATTCCCATTTTGACAGGTATTAAAATTGACATATCTACTGAAGGTATGACATTAACAGGTAGTGATGCAGACATTACTATTCAAACTTCAATTCCTGTAGAAGAAGATGGAAAACAACTTATCCATGTTCATGAAACAGGTTCAATTGTGTTACAAGCTAAAATGTTCAATGAAATTGTACGTAAATTACCTACAAATGAAGTTGAAATTGAAGTAACTGAAAATTTCCAAACAAGAATTCAATCAGGTAAATCCGATTTCCACTTAATTGGATTAGATGCAACTGAATATCCAATGCTTCCTGAAATATCACCTGATCGACAAATTACTTTACCTGCAGATTTACTTAAATCTGTTATTCGTGAAACTGTTTTTGCTGTTTCTACATCCGAAAGTCGACCAGTGTTGACAGGTGTAAAATGGCAAATTAAAGAAGATGGACTTATTTGTATTGCTACAGATAGTCATCGTTTAGCTCGCCGTAAAGTTACTTTAGACCATACTCCAACTGAAGAAGCAGATGTTGTTATTCCAGGTAAAAGTTTAACTGAATTAAGTAAAATTTTAAGTGATTCAAATACACCTGTAGATATATTTATGACGAACCAACAAGTTTTATTCAAAACTTCAGATGTTTTATTTTTCTCACGTTTGCTAGAAGGCAATTATCCTGAAACTTCTCGCTTAATCCCAGATGAATACAACACAACTGTAACAATCAATGGTAAAACTTTACTTCAAGCTATCGATCGCGCATCATTACTTGCACGCGAAGATAGAAATAATGTTGTCCGTTTTTCAACTGTAGGAGATAACGATATAGAAATTTCATCAAACTCACCTGAAATTGGTAAAGTTGAAGAAGAAATTCATGTAGAGTCACTTGAAGGTGAAGAATTACGCATTTCTTTCAGTGCAAAATATATGATGGATGCATTAAAAGCAATTGATGGACAAGAAATTACGATCCAATTCACAGGAGCAATGCGTCCATTTACGATCCAATCTCTAAATGATGATGCTATATTACAATTGATTTTGCCTGTAAGAACATATTAATTATTTTTCTAATATAACGTGTAAAATTATTTCCCAAAATAAATTAGTATCTGGTACTAATTTATAAAATTTAAGTGATTTATCTTCAAAAGGGTAGTCGATAAGATGACTATCCTTTTTACTTATGAACAAAAGTTCGGTAAAATAGAGATAAGATAGAATGAGAAGTAGAGGATGAAAAATAGTGAATGAGATTGTATTAGAAAGTGAATTTGTAACACTGGGGCAATTTCTTAAAATGACGGATGCAATAAGCTCTGGTGGTATGGCTAAATGGTTTTTGCAAGAAAATAATGTTTATGTAAATGGCGAGGTTGATCGTAGAAGAGGCCGTAAACTACATGTAGGAGATTTAGTGAATATTCCAGGATGTGGTAGATTTTGTCTAATAGAGCCTCAAGGCGAGGAATAGTATGCATATAGAGAGACTAAAGCTGACAAACTACAGGAATTATGAATCTCTCGATTTATCTTTCTCCCCGAAGATTAATGTTTTAATTGGTGAAAATGCACAAGGTAAGACAAATGTTATGGAGTCTATTTATGTTTTAGCTATGGCGAAATCTCATCGTACATCTAGCGATAAAGAATTGATACGATGGGAGAAAGATTATGGTAAAATAGAAGGCGATGTTCAGAAAAAGTATGGTCACCTACCTTTAGAGCTAACTATTTCTAAAAAAGGGAAAAAGGCAAAGGTAAATCACTTAGAACAAAGTCGTTTGAGTGACTATATTGGACAAATGAACGTTGTAATGTTTGCACCAGAAGACTTAACAGTAGTGAAAGGCAGTCCTCAAATTAGAAGGCGTTTTCTCGATATGGAAATCGGGCAAATTTCTCCAGTATATTTACATGATTTATTAACTTTCCAAAAGTTGTTAAAACAACGAAATCATTTACTTAAACAAAATCAAGGCAAACAGACATTGCAAGATGTGATGTTTGATGTATATACAGAACAATATATTGAAGCAGCTGTTAAGGTGATTCATAAAAGATTTTACTTCATGGAGCTATTACAAGAATGGGCGGGTCCAATCCATCATGGTATTTCAAGAAATCTTGAAGAGATGAAAATCCGTTATCGCCCAGTTAGTGGTATGGATGCTGAATGGTCACTTGAACAAATGACTGCTCATTTAACTATGAAATTGAAGGAATCTTTACCTCGTGAATTAGAACGAGGCGTTACACTGGTTGGTCCACATCGGGACGATTTACAATTTATTGTAAACGGCTATGATGTACAAACCTTCGGATCACAAGGTCAACAACGGACAACGGCTTTATCACTTAAATTAGCTGAAATAGAACTTATTAAACAAGAAGTTGGGGAAGCACCCATTTTACTGTTGGATGATGTTCTTTCAGAATTAGATGATTACCGTCAGTCTCATTTACTAAATACGATTAAAGGTGAAGTACAGACCTTTGTGACTACAACGAGTGTAGAAGGTATAGATCATGAAACAATACGTGAAGCAGCAATGTTTCATGTGAAACAAGGTTCCGTGGATACTAAGGAAATCTAGTATTCCGCGGATTTTATAGGTTTAAGAGAGTTAGAAATAATGCATACTATTGCTAGGAAAGAGTAGGTGGAATAATAATGGCAATCGAAGATAATAACAAGCCTGCTGCATATGATGCCGAGCAGATTCAAGTATTAGAGGGGTTAGAAGCCGTTCGTAAACGTCCCGGTATGTATATCGGTACTACAAGTTCCAAAGGGTTACACCACTTAGTTTGGGAAATTGTAGATAATAGTATTGATGAAGCATTGGCTGGCTATTGTACAGATATTACAGTAGCGATTGAAAAAGATAATTGGATTCGAGTAGAAGATAATGGTCGTGGTATTCCGGTTGACACACAAGAAAAAATCGGGAAGCCAGCTGTAGAAGTAATTATGACTGTACTCCATGCTGGTGGTAAATTTGGCGGTGGAGGATACAAAGTATCTGGTGGCCTACATGGTGTAGGTGCTTCAGTTGTGAACGCACTGTCCGTAGAGACAATTGTACAAGTTCACAGAGATGGTCACATTCATGAGATAAGATTTGAACGTGGTAAAACTGTTCAACCGTTAAAAGTTATAGGTGACACTGACCACAATGGTACTACAACACGCTTTAAGGCAGATGCTGAAATTTTTAAAGAGACAACAGTTTATGAATTTGATATCTTAGCACATCGTATCCGTGAACTAGCTTATTTAAACCGAGGTATTAAAATTTCTATCGTCGATGAACGTGGTGAGGAAATACGTAAAAACACTTACCATTATGAAGGCGGTATTAAATCATATGTTGAACATATAAACGAGAAGAAAGAGCCCCTTCATGAAGCGATTGACTTGAAGGGTGAAAAAGATGGTATCTCCGTTGAAATTGCTATGCAATATAATTCAGGCTTTGCCTCTAATATATTCTCTTTTGCAAATAATATTAATACTTACGAAGGCGGTACACACGAATCAGGATTTAAAACAGCACTTACTCGTGTAATTAATGACTATGCCCGAAAAAATAATTTATTAAAAGATTCAGATGCTAATTTATCTGGAGAAGATGTTCGTGAAGGATTAGTTGCCATCGTATCAGTTAAGCATCCTGATCCTCAATTTGAAGGGCAAACTAAAACAAAATTAGGCAACTCTGAAGTGAGCACAATCACAAATTCTTTATTCTCCGAACGCTTTGAAAGATTTTTGTTGGAAAATCCAACAGTAGCAAGAACAATTGTAGATAAAGGGTTGGTTGCATCACGTGCACGTGTAGCAGCTAAAAAAGCCCGTGAAATGACTAGACGAAAATCAGCTTTAGAAGTATCTAATTTACCTGGGAAGCTTGCAGACTGTTCTTCTCGTCATCCTGAAGAATGCGAAGTTTACATCGTAGAAGGTGACTCCGCTGGTGGTTCTGCTAAGTCAGGTCGTGATCGACATTTCCAAGCCATATTGCCACTAAGAGGTAAAATTTTAAACGTTGAAAAAGCACGTTTAGATCGTATTTTATCTAATGCTGAAATCCGAGCTATGATTACAGCCATTGGTACTGGTATTGGCGAAGAGTTTGATTTGCAAAAAGCACGCTATCACAAAATTGTTATTATGACAGATGCTGATGTCGACGGTGCTCATATTAGAACTCTATTATTAACATTCTTCTTCCGCTTTATGCGACCACTTATTGAAGCTGGATATGTCTATATTGCACAGCCACCATTATTTAAAGTGGCACAAGGTAAACACGTAGAATATTGCTATAGTGATAAAGAGTTACAGGCAATTTTAGAACGCCTACCTAAGCAACCAAAACCGGGTATCCAAAGATATAAAGGGCTTGGTGAAATGGATGCTGAGCAATTATGGGACACTACAATGGATCCAGAGCATCGCGTTCTTTTACAAGTTGAATTGGATGATGCTATTGAAGCAGATCAAACATTTGAACAACTAATGGGTGATGATGTTGAACCAAGACGTCAATTTATTCACGAAAATGCTGTTTTTGTAGAAAACTTAGATATTTAGAAATTTTGAAGGGAGGTCTATACTTTGTCTGAAGAAAACAACTCCGGAGTTAAAGGAGTTAATATAACAAAAACAATAAGAACTTCATTTTTAGATTATGCAATGAGTGTTATCGTCTCTCGTGCACTACCAGACGTGCGTGATGGGCTTAAACCCGTACAACGCCGTATCTTATATGGTATGCAAGAGTTAGGCAGTACTTCTGATAAACCGTATAAAAAATCTGCTCGTATCGTTGGGGATGTAATGGGTAAGTATCACCCTCATGGTGACTCTTCTATTTACGAAGCAATGGTTCGTATGGCACAAGATTTTAGCTACCGCTATATGTTAGTAGATGGTCATGGTAACTTTGGTTCTGTAGATGGTGATGGTGCAGCTGCTATGCGTTATACAGAATCACGTATGTCTAAAATTTCTATGGAAATGTTACGTGATATTAACAAAGATACAATTGATTATCAAGATAACTATGATGGTAATGAAAAAGAACCGATTGTGTTACCCGCACGTTATCCAAATTTACTTGTTAATGGGGCATCAGGGATTGCAGTAGGTATGGCCACTAATATTCCACCGCATCAATTAGGAGAAATTATTGATGGTGTATTGGCACTGTCGAATAATCCTGCTATTACAACAGAAGAATTGATGGACATTATCCCAGGACCAGATTTTCCAACCGGAGCTTTAATATTAGGACGAAGCGGTATCCGTAAAGCATATGAAACTGGCCGTGGCTCTATCATTATACGTGCACGCGTTGAAATCGAACAAAAATCGAGTGGTAAAGAAGTAATTGTAATTCATGAGCTTCCTTACCAAGTGAACAAAGCACGCCTAATAGAAAAAATTGCGGAATTAGTACGAGATAAGAAAATTGACGGTATAACAAATATCCGCGATGAATCTGACCGTACTGGTATGCGTGTTACCATTGATGTACGTAAAGATGCAAATGCAAATGTAGTATTAAATAATTTATATAAACAAACAGCTATGCAAACAAGCTTTGGTATTAATATGCTAGCTCTTGTTGATGGGCAACCAAAGGTATTAAGTTTGAAAGAAGCACTTTACCATTATTTAGAACACCAAAAAATTGTTATTCGTAGAAGAACTGAATTTGAATTACGTAAAGCCGAAAATCGTGCTCATATCTTAGAAGGTTTACGTATCGCACTTGATCATATTGATGAAATTATTAGCCTTATACGTGCATCTCAAACAGCTGAAGAAGCTAAAAATGGTTTAATGGAAACATTCGATTTAAGTGAACGTCAAGCTCAAGCAATTTTAGATATGCGTTTACAACGTTTAACAGGTTTAGAACGTGATAAAATTGAAGCAGAATATCAAGAATTATTAGCTCTTATAAAAGAATTAAAAGAAATACTAGCAGATGAATCAAGAATTCTTCAAATCATACATGATGAATTGCTAGAAATAAAAGAACGATTTAATGATGCACGTCGTACGGAAATTACTGCTGGCGGTTTTGAAATGATTGAAGATGAGGATTTAATTCCACGTGAAAATTCAGTTATTACATTGACACATAATAGCTATATTAAACGACTACCAGCTAATACTTACCGTAGCCAACGTCGTGGCGGTCGTGGTGTACAAGGTATGGGAACACATGAAGATGACTTTGTAGAACACTTATTATACACATCTACACACGATACCATCCTATTCTTTACATCAAAAGGTAAAGTATTTAAAGCAAAAGGTTACGAAATTCCTGAATTTGGTCGGACAGCTAAAGGTCTTCCATTAGTCAATTTACTAAATATTGATAAGGAGGAAAAAGTAACTGCGATGATCCGTGTAGCATCATATGATGAAGATGCATACTTTGTCTTCACTACACGTACGGGTGTTACTAAGCGTACACCATTATCTAACTTTGCTAATATACGAACTAACGGTTTAATTGCAATTTCGTTACGTGATGATGACGAGCTAATCTCGGTACGATTAACAGACGGTAAAAAAGAGATTATCATTGGTACACATAATGGTATGTTAGTGCGGTTCAATGAAGGAGATATTCGTTCAATGGGGCGTACGGCAGCTGGTGTTCGTGGTATTCGATTAAGAGATGAAGACTATGTAGTAGGCATGGAAATCATTGAACCTGAGCAAGAAATTCTTGTTGTTACAGAAAAAGGTTATGGTAAACGAACTCCTGAAGGTGAATATCGTTTGCAAAATCGTGGTGGTGTTGGTATTAAGACTTGCCAAATCACAGATAAAAATGGTCCACTAGTAGCTGTTAAAACAGTTGATGGTCAAGAGGACATAATGCTTATGACTATTAATGGTATGCTTATTCGTATGGATATTAATGATATTTCAGTAACTGGTCGAAGTACTCAAGGTGTCCGTCTAATCCGTTTAAGTGATGAAGAATTAGTTGCCTCTGTTGCAAAAGTGAAAAAAGAAACAGATGAAGAAGATCCTGATCTAACTGAAGATGAATTAGAGGAATTGGAGTCTGTAGAAACAACTGAAGAAGAAACTGAAGTGAAAAGTGATAATAGTGAAACTTCAGAAGAATAATTATTCAATAGATAATCTAATCTTGATAGTTAAGAGAGGGACGCGATAAGCGTCTCTTTTTCTATAACGGGGGTTGGAACGTGTTTGAAATTGCATAGCTTGTCATAATAATTTTTCAATATTTATAGATATGTATTCTACTATTACAATTGGAAAATAATTCAGTTACAATAAACCATATATAAAGGAATTACAAAGGGGTAATTTATTTGAAGACTAAATTAGTAAAAGTTTCTGATTTAAAATTAGGTAGTGTTATCGCAAATGATATAAAGGCTAACACCCAATATCCGATTATTTATAAAAATACAAAAATTACTCGTGAACATTTACCAGTATTAAAGGCTTTTCAAATTTCCCAAGTCACGATAATTTCTTCTCCTCTAGGTTCTAATAAGATTGAAAATGAAGATGATGGACTAATACCTATTGAACAAGAAAATATAATAGATTCAGCTTCAATTATGCCTTTTGAAAGAAAATATATAGATGTTGTTAATAAGATTAAAAAGGAATTTATAAACTGGGAATCCGGTAGCAAAGTAAATATTACAAAAGTTAGAACATATATTTTACCTTTAATAGACCTTGTATTAGAAAATAGAGATAAAATATTTACTTTAAATGAATTTTCAACAAGTGAGGATTACATATACCATCACTCAGTGGCTATCAGTTTAATTTGTGCAGTTATTGCACAAAAGATGGGCTATAGTAAAGGGGATATACTCCAAATTGCTATAGCAGGGGCAGTAGCTGACTGTGGAATGGCGAAAATTAATAAAAAGATTAGAGAAAAGACTGGGCCATTAACAGAATATGAGTTCAAAGAGATTCAAGAGCATCCTTATTACAGTCTCCAAATGATCAACAGTATTACAATTCTTAAACAGGAAATGAAAATCGCTGTGTATCAACATCATGAAAGATTAGATGGTAGTGGCTATCCTAGAGGGGAAAAGGGAAGTAAAATCTCAATATTTTCACATATAATTGCTGTTGCAGATGTGTTCCATGCAATGACTTGTGAAAGAATATATCAATCAAAAGAATCACCGTTTAAAGTGTTAGAAATGATCCGAGAAACAGAATTTGGAAAGTTTAACATACAGGTAGTACAAGCTTTAATGACTTGTGTTACGGACTTACCATTAGGATCTAAAGTAGAATTATCAAATGGCTTAGAAGCTTCTATCATATTTACTAATAAAACTTCACCTACAAGACCTGTTATTAAAGTAGTTGAATCAAATGAAATTATTGATCTCTCAAAATATAGAAATATATATATAGAACGTTTAATTTTAGAAAGGTAGCAGGCAAATGATTTTATAGAATTAGGAGAATAAAGAACTGTACTCTATTAGTATTTTTTTACATCAGCAGGTAGTAGCCTTTTTTGAATTTAGATTAAAAAATAGAAAGGAAAACTACCTGTGGTATGCTGCAGAAGTTTAGGATATTGAATTAAAAGTAATTGTGAATCTCCTTCTTACATTTAAAATTTCATTTTCTTTTAAAATAGCATTGACAATCTTTATACTATTAGATATACTATTTAAGTCGCTAACAGATGAAATATTAAATGATAAACATCTTATTAAAAAAAGATGTTGACGTTGAAAATTTATAGTGATATAATAAATGAGTCGTTAAGATAACGACATGATATGAACCTTGAAAACTGAACAAGCAAG
>NZ_ML122567.1:0-52280 GCF_003844195.1 Rummeliibacillus sp. TYF005 | reverse complement strand
TTATGATTGACATTTCACCCCTGGGCTTTTATGTAATAATTGGATTTTACCATAATGACCTGTTTTCTGGAAGCAATGATTTTCAAATATTAGGTTGTTCAAATATTTCTTTAAGATTCTTTCTTTTAATATTAGCTGTTTGAATCATTCCATCAATCAGTTCTTGCACTGTCGGTACATCATTGATTAACCCCATTACTTGACCGGCCCACCCAAAACCAGTTTCTAAATTACCATCATAAATATAATTACAATTTGCTTTTCCGCTAATGTAATCTTTTAAATCTTCATACGTAGCTCCGTTATGCTCTTTACGAATAATCTCTTCTGTAAAAGGTGATTTAATAGTACGTGCAGGCGCTCCTAGAGATTTTTTAATGACAACAGTATCTGTTTCTTTTCCTTTAACTAGTGCTTCTTTATATACATCGCTTGCATGAATACATTCTTTTGTTGCAATAAATCGTGTTCCCATCTCAATTCCTTCCGCTCCTAATGCAAGTGCTGCAAGTAACCCTCTTCCATCTCCAATACCACCACTCGCTAATACGGGTATAGATACAGAATCAACAACTCTTGGTACAAGTACCATGGTTCCAATATCTTCTCGACCAAGATGTCCTCCCCCTTCTTGTCCAACTGCCATCACGATATCCGCTCCTAGCTCTTCAGCTTTTTGTGCTTGTCTAACGCCTGAAACAAGGACAAGTTTACGAATTGGTTCATCTTTTAATCTCTCTAAAACTGGTTTAGGATTTCCTCCTGTAATTGAAATAGCAGCTACTTTTTCTTTAATTGCAACTTCTAACAATTCTTCATATTTTCCATCATGTCGTGAAATAGCAAAGTTCACACCAAATGGTTCATCTGTTAATGAACGTGTTTTTTTAATTTCTTCTCGGAGTCTTTCCGCTGTTTTTAATGTTGCAGCAGTAATTTGCCCTAATCCACCTGCGTTCGAAACAGCCGCAGCTAACTCTCCATAAGCTAAATATGCAAGCCCCCCTTGAATAATTGGATATTTAATACCTAATATCTCAGTTACACGTGTTTTCATCATCAAACAGCCTCCCTCTCATTTAGAACTTCATTCATTTCCACCAGTTTATAGTATAAAAAAAACCTATAATAATACTTTATACAAACTTGTACATTAAAATGTCATCAATATACTCGTTTCTGTTTAATTTTATTTCCCTTACTTTTCTCCCTTCTTCTTTAAATCCCATATTTTTATATAATTTAATGGCATTTTCATTTGTTGAAAAAACGCCTAAACAAACTTTTTCAATTAAAGGATTTTTGATTGCCCATTCTAATAATGCATTAAGTAACGCTTTTCCAACGCCTCTATGACGATAATCTGGAAGTACCATCATCCCAAAATCCCCGGTATGAGCCATTCTTATTCGTGATGGTGATTGAAATACAATCCATCCAACCACCTCATCTTGAATTTCCGCAACAAAAATAACTTCTCTTTTATTTAATTGTTTGTCTTCAATCCACTTAGATTGGCCTTCTACTGTTTGAGAAAACTCTTCTAATTCTGTTATTAAATATTTCTCTTCCGATATAACTTTCTCTTGAATATAAAGCATTTTTTCAGCATCTTTTGCCTCTGCTAACCTAATCAATATCATTCGATTTTCTCCTTATAAAATTTAAAATAGTATATATTTTCTTAATATTTAATTGAATTATATATATTAATTTGATAGAAAGGAACATGAAATTGACTGTTAAATATTTTTTCTTTGAAAATAAAGATAGCCACCAATTAAAAAGATCAAACTTCCTAATATAATAATCATTAATTGATCCCCTAGTACAATAAAGTCATTATTCTTATCTCCAGCACTATACATCATCAAAAAAGGTTGTACCCAGAGATAATAGGGACTAAAACGTTCTGAATTGATGATTAATATCGAAGGCAACGTTAACATAGCATTAATGGCAAAAGGTGCTGCAAAATTATTAAACAAGATAGACAACCATAATTGTAAAGCTACTAATGGTAATGTCGCAAACCATCCACCTATAATACTTTTCCAAACCATTTCGTAAGGGAAAGGATCACTAAATCCTCTTATTATCCCCACAACAATTAAAGAACACAAAAATAATAGTTGAATAACCATTACCAATAATATTACGACAACATATTTGGCTGTAAATACTTGTCCTCTTGAAACAGGTAAAGCTAAAAGTTGCTTCCATCCCCCTGCTTGGTGCTCATATCTACATATAAAACCTGTAAGGACACTTGTAATAAGAGGTAAAAATAATAACGCATATGTCACAATCATATATAGATTAACAAATTCCCATGAGTTGACTTTAAATTTAAGTGGGGTATTAATTCCAGTGATTAATCCTATTACTGGTCCAATTAAAATAATTGAAATTATTTTGGATTTTCTCAGTTTAAACCATTCTGTCAATAATATATCTTTCAACTATTTCACATCCCTTCTATTAAAATCGAACATTCCAGCTAGATAAAGAACACATCCAAAAGTTATACCTAATACAACATTTAGGATTGGTTTTTCCCATGCATTTACCAAAGATGGCCACTTCCATATCAACCAATCTGGTAATGCATCCCCTGAGTAAGATAAGATTGTCCCCATAATACCAGTTGTAATAGGTATTCCTTGATTTTTACTAACAACAGCAATCCATAACTGTAATGCTAGTACTGGTATTGCCGCAAAAAAAGGATAAAAACTATATTTAAAAATAGAAAAATAAGGTACAGTATGACCTAAATGAAGAAAAAGACCAAACCCAAGTGTAAAGAACATCAATAAACATGATGATAATAAAAATAGACAAAATAAAATGACAAATTTTGATAAGTAAACATTTAATCTTGAAACTGGTAATGCCATTAATTGCTTCCATGCATTTGTTTCATCTTCTATACTCGCCATTAAAGATGTCAATATGGCAATTCCAAGTACAACGGCTAATGGTGTAAACGAAATAACATTCTCTAAATAATAGCTCCAATCATCATCGCTTTGTTTCAAAAGGTATTCTTTTCGAACTCCATAATTGACTATTTGCATTAAAATGACACCGAAAGGACCTAAAAAACATAATAACCAAAATCCCTTTCGTTTTATTTTCAAAAGTTCTGTCCTAATAATATTTTTAATCATATTCTATTCTCTCCCTTGGTTATTTGTAGGAAGATTTCTTCTAATGAGCTCTTTTCCTCTTCAATTCGGAAAATAGAATAACCATCATGTACAAGTGTTGCAACAGTTTGTGCTACATTCTCATCTGAACAATTTATTAATTCGATATTTCCATCTTTGTATGCAGTTTTTATACCCTTTGCTAGTAATAATTTTGATGCTTTTTCAACATTACTTACCTTAAGTGTAATCTTTCGTTTCGCATATAATTGCATTTTTTCAATTGAGTCTTGAAAGATAAGCTTTCCTCGATTTAAAATACCTACCGTTGTCGCCATTTGTTCAATCTCTGACAATAGATGACTTGAAATTAAAACAGTCATTCCATATTTTGACGGGAGACTCTTAATCAATTCTCTGATTTCAATTATTCCAGATGGATCTAATCCATTTGTTGGTTCATCTAAAATCAACAGTTCAGGATTATGTAGCAAGGCTGCAGCAATTCCTAACCGCTGTTTCATACCTAAAGAAAAATTTTTCACCTTCTTATTACCTACTTCCGATAACCGAACGATTTTTAACACTTCTTCAATTCTTGATGGGTTTACATTTAAGATTTTTCGAATTGCTTCTAAATTTTCGAAAGCTGTTAAGTGTGGATAATAAGATGGGTTTTCTACTATTGATCCAACTTTATGCAATATGTCAATTTTGCTATGTTTTAAATTTTTGTTAAAAAGAAATACTTCGCCATCGGTTGGCTTCATCAATCCTAAAATCAATCGAATTGTAGTTGTTTTACCAGCCCCATTTGGACCTAAAAATCCATATATTTCACCTTTAGGTATTTTCAACTCTACCCCATCAACAACATAATCGTTTCCTAACTTTTTTGATAAATTTTTTGTATGCAAGATATATTCCACTATAATCACCTCTCTATTATGTTAAAAAATAAAGTTTAAATTTAAGTAAGTAGGAAGTTTAAATTTTGTTTAAATCTTTAAAAACTAAAAAATCAGCTCTTCCAATAATAGAAGAACTGATAGTAAAAGAATTAAATATATTGTTGTTATTAATACCTTAGTTATTTTTAATAAGTATAATTTCATTGTAAAATTTTCTTTATCAAAATAGTAGTGCCATTCATATTCGATTGAATCTCCCATTCAAGTTTCATCTTTTGCAACATTAAATCTACTATGGATAATCCAATCCCAGCTCCTTTTTTGGTCGATTCATTGTTTATACCTTTCCCATGGTCTCGTATAATAATCCCATCATATTCGTTTGTCTTGACCGTTTTCACCTCGATAAACAACCCTTCTTTTGCATGGCGAAGGACATTTTGGAATAAATTATCTAATACTCTTCCGAACCATACAGGGTCCATAAACCAATTTGAATCTTTTAAACTATATAATTCAACATTGATCGTAAATCCCTCCTTTTCAAATACAAGATACCAGCTAGCTATGCTCTCGCGAACGAACCGAACAATATCTACCTGAACTGGAGTGAATTTATACTTACTTGCCATTAATAATGTATAGGACATTAAGTTTTCAATAAGATGATCGATATGAACAACTGTACTGTCCATAGCTTTTACTGCATTTTTTCCATCTTGTGTTAGCTTTTCTTTTTCAAGTATATAAATTTGGGCACTTAATTTCGTTAAAGGTGTACGCAAATCATGCGAAAGGTTTGCAATTAGCTCTCTTCTTAGTTGTTCTTCCTGACTTTCACGTTGTTTACTTTCCCTCAATTCGATAACCATTTGATTGAATGTTTGTTCAAGCTGACCAATTTCATCCATTTTCATCTTATTTTGTTGAATTTCTAATGGTAGTTGATCAACACCTCGAAACGCCATAGCTTCCTGCAGCTTCAATAATCTCTTTCGAATGCTCTTAAAAAAGAGAAAAGATATCGCTATAAAGACAAAAATAAAACATAACATTACAAGACTTAATATTGTGCCATATCTTTCATTTGCTTTAGCTATTGGTGGATTAAATGTTTTTCTAGGAAGTTGCAAAACAGCAAAGCCTTGATTTGTATCTTTATCTTTACCTAGAAATGCAATAACTGTAAAGGGATCATTTGCATAGTTTTCTTTTATAAATTTTGCAGTATATGTTGAATCCCACTTAACTGGTAATTGACTATGGAGATTTACTTTTTCTTTTAAAATCCCATTCCCATCAACCCAAAACATTGTTGATTTTGGAAATTCGTTTTTCCACTCATCAAAAACATTATTAATATTCTTACTATTCCCGATACTATTGATATCTTTATGCCATTTTGCTTCAATTTTATCTGTAGTGTATTCTGAATTCTTTTCAGATTGATGATCTATACTAATAAAAAATAAAGCAATCATTAAATACCCAATCTGAACGATAGATATTGCAGTTAAAATAATTATCATATATTTTGCTAATAACGATTTAAAAAATTTCTTCATTGTTTCACCCTATATCCAATTCCACGAATTGTTTCAATGATATTTGGTTTTGAGGGATCTTCTTCTAATTTTTCTCTCAAATGTCGAATATGGACCATTAATGATTTATCACCTTCCATGTATGTCTCTCCCCATACACCTTCATATAGTTGCTCTTTAGTTAAAATTTGATTTAAATGCCTGATAAAAAATTGAAATAGAAAATACTGTTTTCCTGTTAGTTGAATTTCCTCATTTTTGTTCTGATCGATAATTCTCAAATCTTTTGTATAAACTTTTAGATGACCTAACCTTAAAATATCGTCATTTTTTTGAAATCTTCTCAATAAAACCTCAATCCTTGCAAAAAGTTCATCGGGATGAAAAGGTTTTGTTAAATAATCATCTGCAAAACTAAGTCCTTCAATTTTATCTTCTATAGCTGTTCGTGCAGAAAGCATAAGTATAGGTAACTTATTATTTTCTTTTTTAAACCGCTTACCAATTGAGAATCCGTCTAATCCTGGAAGCATCACATCAATTATTGCTAAATCTATTCCAGTAGGATTAATTTCTCTATCAGCTGACTTTAGCCAAGTAACCATGTATCCTTTTTCTTTTAATAGATTTGTAACCCAATTACCAATTTCAAACTCGTCTTCTATGTATAAAATATGAACCAATCTTAACACCTCAATTATTCTAGAATTATATTATTAGTATATATTACTTTTAAATTATTTTTTGAAGATATTTATAATTCTACCTAAAAAACCATAAGTAGGGATGAATGAGATAAAACGTCATATTCTAAAGTCTTTCACACGAAAAACTTTTAAATACTTTAATTTTCCGCTGTGGGTGATACTACAATTTATCATCTACTTTTAACTGTTTAAAATTTGAACGCCTCCTAAAAAGGAATGTATATTCTTATTATAAAATACTAAAGTCATTTTCTAGTTTAATAAACAACCTTTTGATAAATTTTACTTTTTTTGATTTTAGATGGTATATTATAAGGAATTAAAAGAGGATTAATGGGAGGGATAAGGTGAAAAAATGCATTCTCATTTGTATTTTACTTTTCGCATTTGGCTGTTCCAATAAAGAGGATAAAAAGAATTCTTCAGATACGGCAAACGACACACAGATTGAGAATCAACAAAAAGAAATTCAGAAATTAAAAGTAGAATTAAAAGAAGTTAAAGATGATTATAGCGTTCATTTACAGCAGTTTGATGGTACATCTAGGAACATTATGTGGTTAATTACAGATGGGAAATATGAAGAGATAAAGCGCAGTTATAATGTTGGGTTTGAAGTAAAAGACGGAAAAATAATTTTCGCCCTACCAAAAAATGTAGAAAGTGCACCATTTCTAATCAAACAAGCCAAATTACCAATGTCTATAGCCTATTTTAATAGGGAGCCTGAAAGTACGGAAATTGGATATTATCTTGATGACCTTAAGAATGAAGAGAGATATTTAATTTCAGTGTTATTTGATAACGATGGTAAATTTAAATATATATTGGTAGGTGATACCTAATTAAAATACCGAATATCCGGTGAGATTCCACCAGATATTCGGTATTTATTGATAGGTAAGGAATTACATTGGTTGTATATTCTACATCTTCAAAAAATTCACTAAGGAGGTTTGTAAATTTAAATATTTCTTAGCCTAGTCTTTATTGGTATAATGTTTGCATTATAGATTTACTGGAGGAAGTTAATTGGATTTTATCGCAATTGAAATAGAGACGGCCAATCAATGGAGAGATAGCATTTGCTCGATTGGTCTTGTAAAAATAGTTGATAATCAGGTAGTAGATACCCTATTTACATATATTAATCCCGATCAACCATTTGATGAATACCATACTTCTCATCATGGTATTACAGAAGATATGGTGCGATTTTCATCTGTATTTGAGGATTTTTATCCCATTTTAAATCATTGGTTAACGAATCAAATTGTGATAGCATATTACCGTGATTTTGATGAATCTGTCATTGAAGAAGCGTGTACTTCTATAAATAAGCTAATGCCATACTGTCATTTTGGCGATATTCTTTCATTTTCAAAACAGAACTTAAAGCATCTTCAATTTTATACACTACAAAGTATTGCATCACAGTTTAATATTTCATTAGACAAAGAAAGAGCTGAAATAATTGCAGAACTTATTTTACGTTTTGAACAGTATTTTAATGATTTTGCCCTTAGCAAACTGACAAATAACCAATCACAATTATCCGTTCAAAACTCCTCATTTAGTTCTCCTACCGACTTCCAAGGAAAAACAATTGTTTTTACAGGTGGATTGGAAGGTTTAACTAGATCAATGGCTGCAAAGAAAATACGATCTTATGGTGGCATATTTAGCAATACTGTTACAAAACAAACTGATATGCTTATTGTTAGTAACAGTAGCTGGCAAAAAGCACAATCAGGTCAAAAAAGCTCAAAACTTCAAAAAGCCGAGCAATTGCAAGCAGATGGCTTTGCTATTAAAATTATTCCTGAAGAAAAAGTTCGCACCTATTTTAAGTAAATAAACCTGTTAAATTATTAATGAAATCCCCCTCTTTACATTAAATCAAAAGATGTACCCCTCTTTACTACATGATTAAAAATTTTCACGAATAAAAGGGCTGTCAAAAGACACCCTTTTCTCTTCAAACCTATCAATCTATATTAAAGTAAATTTACTTACTAGCGCTCTTCTTAACCCTCCATTTCAATACCAATTGTAGTATTGGTGGGATAGCCATATAAATTAAGAGCATTCGGAACAATTGATAACTGGCAACTGTTGATAAATCAGCATCTACTTCATATGCGATAATCCCCATCTGATCCATCCCTCCAGGCGCTAGACTCAAAAAACTTGTAACATAAGACAAGTTATACTGATTCGCTAGGAAGACGCTACAACCTAAAGTAGTACAAATAATTAGGAAACTACTCAAAAATGCCAATGGAATCATTTTTTTCTTATTAGCCAATTTATCCGTTTTCAACAACAAACCTATATAACCGCCAATTAAAAATTTGGAGAGGTCCAATAAACTTGATGGAATTTCCGGACCTTCTAATCCACATAAAGTCAATATCGTTACTGCAATGACAGGACCAAGAAAAAACGGGGCTGGCACCTTCCACTTTTGTGCCAACTTTCCTGCATATACACAAATAACTGTAAACAGTATGATACTTGGAAATAACCCCCTCCATTTGTCGACATCACTAGAAGAATGCTCGTTTAAAAATGTAATTTCTTTTTCTGTAAATGGCAAATGAAAAACCAGGAAAGGAAATAGGAACACAACCATCATGACTCTAATAACATGAAAGAAGGTTACAATGGTTATATCGATTCCCTTTACCTCTTCAGCAAAAACTACAATCTGTGATAGTCCTCCTGGAATACTGCTTGTGAGGGCAGTTGGATAATCAATACCTGATAGTTTAGTTACCAGAAAGGCTATACAAGCGCACATAAGGATAATAAAACAGGTCAGCAGCAACATGTAAGGCAAATGATGAACTATATCAGCTAGCGCATCCTGTGTAAACGACAATCCAATTGAATATCCGACAATTACTAAACCTATATCTCTCAGGACTTTAGGCCAAATGAATGTCATTCCTTTAGTTCGTGAAGCCAATAACATCGCTGTCATACTCCCAAGTAGCCAAGGAATAGGCGCATGGATCAAAGTAAATATCCATCCACCAATAAAAGCAACAATACCTGATATAGAAAGTTGAACAATCGCCTTCTCTTTAATTGAACTCCACTTTTTCATACAAACCCTTCTCTATAAAAAAATTCATATTGCCTATAGGTAAAGCTGTTTGCTTCCCACACCTTAAAAGAAAAATTAGAACAACTTAACTCCTGTGATAATAGTGTTTTCTATTAATAAAATAAACACTTTAACATTCAGTTACAGTAAATTAATGATTAGCGATATGAAATAACTCCAGTTAAAAGTGCTAGTATAATTAATACTATTGAAGTGAAAAACATCCATTTAAACGCAAACCGCTGGTAATCCCCTAAATCACGATTAACCATGCCAACTAATAAAAATGTTGAAGCAACTAATGGACTCAATAAATGAATGGGTTGCCCTAGTACTGATGCACGAGCGATTTCTATTGTATCCACCCCATATGATGCTGCGGATTCAGCAAGAATTGGAAGCACACCGAAGTAATAAGCATCATTTGACATCACAAAAGTGAAAGGCATGCTTGTCACAGCAACAATGATAGGAAAGAAAGTCCCTAAAGAATCGGGTATTAAGTTAATAAGTGAAGTAGCCATTGCTCCAACCATTTTTGTCCCTGATAGAATGCCTGTAAAGATGCCGGCCGCAAAAACTAACGCCGTAACAGTTAAAGCATTTCCTGCATGTGAGACAATTCGTTCTTTTTGCTGTTCTAGGCTCGGATAATTTACCATCAACGCACATCCAAAACCAATCATAAATAGTACGGAAACAGGCCAAATCCCCCAGACAAGCACAATCATCAGTATTGCAGTCAATAGTAAATTAATCCACCATCTGTCCATCCGTAACAGTGGTTTTTGTTCTAACGTAGCAGCTTGTTCCGAATAAATCTCATAATCCTCGTTTTTCTTTTGTATTTCCACAACTCCTAATCTCTTACTTTCTTTTTTACCCAAGAGATACGAGA
Source organism: Rummeliibacillus sp. TYF005 (assembly GCF_003844195.1). Classification (NCBI taxonomy): domain Bacteria; kingdom Bacillati; phylum Bacillota; class Bacilli; order Caryophanales; family Caryophanaceae; genus Rummeliibacillus; species Rummeliibacillus sp. TYF005. Next base: position 41,956 of record NZ_ML122567.1, on the reverse strand, counting down.
TGAAAATTATCCATATAGCACCAATTAACATCGTCGGTATAAGTGGAACAAAAAATTCAGTTGGATCAACTCCTAAAGATACAATTGCCCTCGTTGCTGGTCCTCCCCAAGGAGTCATACTACTCATAATACTAAGAGAAAGCATTGCAACTGTTGCTAATATAAGAGGATTCATTCCCATTCTTTTATACAATGGTAGGAATGCCGAAACAGTAATCATATATGTCGTCGTTCCATCTCCATCCAGTGCCACCAAAAGGGATAATACAGCTGTTCCCATTACAATCTTAACCGGGTCGCCCTTTACAATCTTTAATATTTTTGTAATTAGTGGATCAAAGAGCCCTGCATCAATCATGATTCCAAAATATAGTATTGCGAATAACAGCATAGCAGCAGACGGTGCCACTTGTTTTACACCTTCAAGCATCATGTCTCCAACTTCTGTCCCGAAACCACAAAGTATTGCAAACAACAAAGGTATAATCATTAAAGCTACAATTGGCGACATTCTTTTTGACATGATGAGAAATGTAAAAATAGCAATCATTGAAAAACCCATTACAGCTAAAATAACGATCGCCTCCTCTTCTATAGGGTGAAAACGCTTTCTATTTACGATAAATTAAACAGTTTCCATCCTAATACCTTGTACCGGAATTCCAAGCAATATCATTTGAAGCATGTATTTCAAAGAAGGAATTTCCCCTACCAAGCAATACATGCTCTCTTCATAATACTTTCTAAAAAATTTACTATTTAGTTACTATGCCTTTATTACCATGAACATACTTGGAAGCGGATGTACCCGCTAATTTCCCAAAAACAGCCCCAGACATCAGACCAGAACCACCTGGATAATTCCCGTAAAAAATCCCTCCAATCATCTCTCCTGCCGCAAATAGTCCCTTTATTGGTTTACTTTCTTTATTTAATACACGACCTTCTATATCTACATGCAATCCTCCAAAAGCGAAAGTAATACCACAAGTTACTGGGAAAGCGTAAAAAGGTCCTTTTTCAATACGCAGCGCCCAATTCGACTTAGATGGTACAATTCCATTTGTTCCTTTTCCATCTTTTTTGGTAGGATCATACTCTCCTTCTTGGACCGCATCATTGTAATTTTGGATTGTCTTCATAAATTGTTGTTGATCTACCGGAAGTAATTTCACCAGCTCTTCAAGCGTATCTGCTTGATAATAAGTTGCCTCTTCTAAATCATATTCTTTTCGTAGCATTGGTCTTACTTGTGAATCGTAGATTTGATATGCTATATGGTCAGGTTGCTTCAGAATTTCACGCCCATATTTCGCATAGGTATAATTTCTGAAATCAGCCCCTTCATCCACAAACCTTTTACCTTCGCGGTTCAACATTATGCTATACGGATACGAATGCTTCTTGAATATATCTCCCGGTTTCGTAAAATCCCCTACACGCGGAGCTTTGTAATCGGTTCCAATAGAATGGCAGCCTGACCACTCACCATACTTTTGTGCTCCAACCGCCAACGCCATAGAAATGCCATCTCCTGTATTAAATTCTGTTCCTCTGACTATGGCTGCATTCCACTCTTCCCCTATATATTGTGCTCTTAGCTCTTTATTCGCTTCAAAGCTACCGCACGCTAGAATTACGCTAGAAGCTTCTATTGTTTGTCGCTTACCATTTTGCTCAATAATCAGTCCAGTAATATGTCCATCTTGAGAAGCCAGCTCTATAGCACGCGCATTATACTGAATATCGATGCCTAATTCTTCTGCCCTTAGGAAAAGCCTATTTATTAAACCTACTCCCTTGTTAACAGTTTTAATAGGTAATCCTCCCCAAAAATGACACTTTCCTTCTTGCTCAAATGATTGATTTTCATAATTCAACTCAAACTGTACTCCCTGTTCCTTCATCCATTTAATAGTTTCATATGATTTAGAAACAAGTTGTTTAGCCAAGAGTCGATTACTTTTCCCTTCTGTTACACGCATCAAATCATTGTAATAATCTTCTTCAGAATACGTAGGCATCACGATTGCATCAGCTTCCACATCAGTCAAATCCGGAATCAACTTTCTAATTGCATTTAAATCATCATATGCTACACGAATGGCTCCATCTGTAAAAAAGGAATTGCCACCTCGCTTCTCAATTGGACCGCGTTCTAACACAAGTACATTGGCTCCCTGTTCTTTCGCTGAAATTGCTGCGCATAAAGCGGCATTTCCTGCCCCTACTACGACTACATCATAAATTAACGAAAAATTTAGATTATTCTTCATTATCTTATCCCTCCTGTAGATTTCATGTATACAACCAAATTGAAGTGCATTAAGCCACCAAAAGTTTATCTATGAAACTTTTTCTTTCAATTAGATTGAAAATTATATATTTATATCATATACTCTGATTGAATATTTAAAAAATACTGTATATTTATTGAAAACCATAAAAGATTTTTATATCTATTTGTGATTGTTAAAGCCATATATATCATAACAATTAGGCAGGAGGTCACCATGAACGAAAAAGACTGGCATATCTTATCCACTTTACTTGAGGAAAAAAACATCACTAAAACTTCTAAACGATTATATATCTCTCAGCCGGCCCTGACCTATCGAATTAAAGAATTAGAAAAAGAATTTAATATTAAAATTATAACTAGAGGAAACCGTGGCGTTGATTTTACTCCAAGAGGTGAATTTTTGGCAGAGTATGCAAAAAGTATGCTTGCCCTATTACAAACAACAAAAGAGCAACTCGTCAATATGAAGGACGGCATTTCTGGAACACTACGATTAGCTGTATCAGGCATGTTCGCACGCTATGAACTCCCAACTTTACTAAAAGAATTTCTTAGCATATTCCCCGATGTAGAAGTTAACTTAAAAACCGGATGGAGCTCAGAGGTAAATCTTATGCTTCAAAAAGAAGAAGCTCACCTGGGTATTATTCGGGGCAATTATGACTGGCCAGGAGATAAAATTCTACTGAAAGAAGAAAAAATTTGCATTGTCTCCAATACAGAAATCGATGCTATGAATCTTCCCTCTTTACCTAGGATCAATTATCAAACAGATATGTCACTAAAAAACACCATCGATATGTGGTGGAATCAAACCTATACTGTCCCACCAATAATAACAATGGAAACTGATCGTAGCGACACTTGCAAACAAATGGTTTTAAATGGCTTAGGTTACTCTATTCTTCCGGAAATCTGCATTCAAAAAGAGGAGCCATTGTACACCATTCCATTAACAGCAAAAGATCATTCCTATGTGACAAGAAATACATGGCTTATGTACCATAAAACAGCTTTGGAATTAAAGCATGTGAAAGCCTTCATAGACTTTCTCAAAGAATATAAAGAAAATACAAGTCTATAACGCATTGCATGAACTTAAATAAACCACAAGGCTTGAATCGACCTTGTGGTTCCTAAATAATCTATTTTTCTTTCAAATAGTTTAAAGTAGCTGCTCCTAAGACATTAGCAGCGATTAATAATGCTCTTTCGTCAATATTAAATCTCGGATGATGATGAGGATAGGTTTCATCCCACTCTGGATTTTGAGCTCCAGTAAAAAAGAAAGTACCTGGAACATGTTGCAAATAGTATGCAAAATCTTCTCCACCCATATACGGTTCGCATATTTTCAGTTCTTCTACTCCGTTTACTTTTGGAGCGATTTCAACCAAAAAATTAGTTTCTGCTTCGTGATTCATCACAGCTGGATAACCCCTGGAATAACGATAATCATACTCAGCTTTTGTCAAATAGCAAGATGCCTTTAGTACTTCTTCAATCTCTTCTTCAAGTAATGTTCTTGTATATTCATCAAATGTTCGGACTGTTCCCTTCATCTTAACTGAATCCGCTATTACATTAAATGGATTTAATGCTTCGATATGCCCAATAGATACAACTGCAGGTTCTATTGGTTTAACTCGTCTTGAAACCAATTGCTGAAGATTTGTTATAAATTGTGCCGCAATAACTATTGAATCTTTAGTATCGCTCGGATTTGAACCATGTCCACCCTTGCCTTTAACAGTTATATCAATAGCATCGGCAGCCGCCATGATTGGTCCATCTTTTATCGAAATCCTTCCTAAAGGTTCCGTAGCCCAAAGATGCGTACCAAAAATGACATCTACACCTTCTAAACATCCATCTTCGATCATCGCAATTGCCCCACCTGGCGCAATTTCTTCTGCAAACTGATGTATAAAAACAATTGTACCTTCTATCTCACTTTGTAATTTGTTTAATGCTTTTGCTAAGACTAGGAGCGTTGCAGTATGCCCATCATGACCACAAGCATGCATAACGCCATCCACTTTTGATTTATAGGGTAGATCGTTTTGCTCCTGAATAGCTAACGCATCGAAATCAGCTCTAAGGGCAACTGTTTTTCCTGGTTTAGCACCCTGTAACTTTGCAACAACTCCACGCCCCCCAACACCTTCTCTAACTTCATGACCTAATGCACGATGATAGTCAGCGATGTATTTTGGCGTATGCACTTCATGATAAGATAATTCAGGATTTTCATGAAGATACCTACGTATTTCAACCATTTCGCCAAAAGAATCTTCTAATATTCTAAATAGCTTTTCCATTCATCCTCGCCTCACTTTAAATAAATTGAATCCCCAGGTCCTAAAGGAAGTCCTAGTAAAAACCAAAGACTAAATAATATAATCCATCCAATAGCAAAAATAACTGAATACGGAAGTAATGCAGAAATAAGTGTACCGATTCCAATGTTTTTATCATATCTTTTCGCAAAGGCAAGTAAAATTGCAAAATATGCTAACATTGGTGTAATTGGATTTGTGATAGAATCTCCTACACGATAAACGGCTTGTGTTAGAGCAGGACTATAGTTTAAATACATAAACATTGGAACAAAAATAGGTGCTAATAAAGCCCATTTTGCAGATGCACTAGCAATTAATAAATTAATACCTGCACAGATAATGATGAAACCAATAATCATTGGCAATCCAGTAAAATTCATAGCCTGTAATGCTTCTGCACCTTTTATCGCCATAATTGGACCTATATTGCTCCAACCGAAATATGCAATCATCTGCGCAGCTACAAATGCCAGTACAATAAAGGAAGACATATCTGCTATTGATTTGAACATTTTATCTGCTACATCTTTATCACTTTTAATCACTTTGGTGACAATTCCATATGCCAAAGCTGGCAATAAAAACAGGAATAGCATAATTGGGACGATTCCTGTCATAAAAGGTGATGATAAAAAGCCACCTGTTTCTGGATTTCTTAAAATACCATTTGATGGTACAACAGCGATTAAAATTATTAGAACATAAATTGCTGTTATAATGCCTGCCCATTTAAGCCCCTTCATTTCTAGAGAAGAAATAGGTTCAAGTTTTTCAACATTCCCTTTATAATCACCAAATCTTGGTATTGTAAATTTATGTGCAACAAATGTACCCAATGCAACTAATACAAATGTAGATGCAATTAAAAAATAATAGTTCATCGTTGCTCTACCCGTATAACCTGTTTCTACTAGTCGAGCAGCAGATTCCGTTATCCCAAGAAGTAAAACGTCAAGTGAACTTATTAAAAGATTTGCACTAAACCCTCCAGCAATAGCTGCATATGTAACGATTAAACCAACAAGTGGATTTTTCCCAATACTCATAAATATTAAAGCAGCAATCGGAGGTAAAACAATAAATGCTGCATCTGCTGCTAAATTCCCAACCAATCCTGTTAAGATTAAAAATGGTATGATTAATTTTTGTGGTGCACTCATAACTGATTTCTTCATTAATGCAGCGATTAAGCCCGTTTGTTCGGCTAATCCAATCCCTAACATCGTCACAATTACCATTCCTAATGGCGGAAAGGATGTAAAATTTGTAAGCATTTCATTAATTATCTTTATTAAACCTTCTTGATTGAGTAAATTGACAACTGCAATTTTTTCATTTGTACCGGGTTTCACTGCTGAAACATTAAACTTTGATAATATCCAAGACGACCCTAATACGATGAATGCCATTATTACAAAAAGGGTGACTGGATCTGGTAATTTGTTTCCTGCCTTTTCAACTCCATCTAAAAATCGTTCAATCATCGTTTTTTTCTTTCGTACATTAACAATATCTTGCATAAGGTCCCTCCTTTTGTCTGAATATTATTATTATACTGAATATTTAAAAATATTAATATAGTTAAATTTCATCAAAATAAGATTTTTTTGTAACATTTAACAAAATATCTTTATTATTTGATTGATTTTATAAGGTTATGTCGAAAATAAAAGTATTATTCTAATAAAAAAACTATAACCAAACTCCATCGTTAAGAGTTGTTATAGTTTTAAATTGAATCTATTAATCTTTTACTTTTATAGTATAAGAGCTGATGGAGATTTTAGAATCGGAAGAGTCGAGGATAAACTTTTCCTTAGCATATAGTTAATGGTGTGATTTTTACTCGTATTTCTTTTGTTCGGTTGGAAATGATACCATCTACATTTTTTCGAATGTATAAAGGACCTTCTGGTTGATAATTATGAACTTTTATATATCGTAAAAGCTTTTCTATATGCTTTTGATCGTCCCCAGATTCATCACTCCACCTTATAATTGCAAAATCCCCTTCTTCTATCTCCGTTAACAAATCAATATCCATATGTAAAGGTTGTTCAACTATTATAAAAATGCCTTCATAGGAATTTTTAAGTTTGTCATGACAATCCTCAATATTTTTTAAATAACCAACATTCCCTATAACAATAGGCACAATATGTTCATAATGCGATTTTAGATGACGTAACTCTACTTCTATCTCCTTAAATGAGTCCATTTTTTTGTTTACGCGTAGAATATTATGTGAACTAATACGCTGAAAGTAGGGTCTTCCTATGTTTTTTTCATTTATAGTACTTTCAAACTCCCTTACTCGTGAATACAATCCTTTTTCAATTCGTTTTAATACATTAACTTTTTCACGCGTAATATTCCGAACATTTTCTAACACCGATATAAAATCATCTAAACTACGATTTTCTAATTGCTTTTTTATATCATTTAAAGGTACACCAATCATTTTCATACACAATATTATATCGAGTTGCTTGAATTGTTCGACTGAATAATACCGATATCCAGTTCCTACATCCTTTTCAATCGGTTTAAACAATCCAATCTCATCATAATAATGAAGTGTTTTTATAGAAACATTATTCAACCGCGCCATCTGACCAATAGATAGTTTGTTTTTCATGAATTGTCCTCTTTCTACATTTCTCTTAATCCTATTATAAATTCTCACACAATATTTTTACAATATTTTCTTTCTTTTTAATAAAAGTGTAACATTAATAAAGAGATTTATACTATTAGAATCAAAAAATCTGCCCCTCTCAAAAGAGGAGCAGATCCATATTTTTGATAAAATTTCTCTTACACAGCGCCTTTCATTTCTTCCTTCTCTTCTAAACGCTTTTCCCAATAATCTGCATTTTCAATTCCTAATTTACGAGGGTCAAATACAGGATCTAAACCTTGTTTTTTCTGCTCCTCATAGTCTTTCAATGCAATTAGCGTTGGTTTTACTAAGAACAACAATCCAATAACATTTACATACACCATTAAGCCGAGACCAACATCACCAAGCGCCCAAGCTATAGCTGCCGTTTTTACTGAGCCGTAGAATAATAAAGCTAAGAACACTACTTGCATGACACGAATTGAGATTTTTAGTTTAGCTCCTTCTAACATAAAGGCTAAGTTTGTTTCAGCTATATAGTAATATGCCATAATAGTAGTAAAAGCAAAGAACAATAATGCTATAGCGATAAAACCTGAACCAAAACCAGCAAGTGGGAATGCTTGTTCAATTGCTGATTGTGTAAACGCTTCACCTGGTTGAATATTCGGAATATTTTCTTCTAAAAATTTCCCTGTTTTTTCATCTTGAACGTTATAAGCACCCGTAAATAATACGATAAATGCGGTTGCTGTACATATTAGGAAAGTATCAAAGTAAATTGAGAAAGCTTGAACGAATCCTTGCTTAACCGGATGTGATACTTCTGCTGCAGCTGCATGATGTGGACCTGTACCTTGTCCAGCTTCATTGGCATAAATACCACGTTTAACTCCCCAGGCAATTGCTGCACCTATAATACCTCCATACATTTCGTTTTGACCAAATGCACTTGAGAAGATTAAACCAAACACTTCTGGAATTTTATCAAAATTTAAAATAATGATTATAATAGCCATTATAATATACGCCGCCGCCATAAATGGGACAATGATTGATGCAGCTGCCGCAATACGTTTAAGTCCTCCAATAATAATAACACCTATTAATACGACTAAAAATGCACCCGTCACCCATGCTGGGATATGGAAAGCATTATCCATTGCTCCTGCAATTGAGTTTGCTTGAACAGAAGGCATTAATGCAGCCATAGCTATTACGCCTACAACAGCAAAAATCATTCCTATCCATTTTTTTTGCGTAAATTTATAAAGATAGTAAGCGGGACCTCCTCGATAGACTCCATCTTTCTCATCCTTATAAATTTGAGCTAGCGTTGATTCGACATAAGATGTTGCAGCACCTATAAACCCTAAAACCCACATCCAGAAGATCGAGCCTGGCCCACCATGGCCAATTGCAGTTGCCGTACCTGCGATATTCCCCACACCAATACGTCCTGCTAGCGCCATTGATAATGCTTCAAATGAAGATACACCAGATGACGATTTCTCACCTTTTACTAATTGAACAAACATGTCCTTAAAGAATCGTACTTGCATAAACTTTGTTCTAAATGTAAAAATTAGCCCAGCTACTAAAATTCCATAAATTAGCACTAGACTCCATAACCAATCATTAATCTTTGAAACTATTTCCTCCATAAACTACACCCCTTCTTTTTACTATAAAATTAATTATATTCTGAGCATTCTTAATATTCAATATAGTTTTTCAAAAAAATTATATATTTTGCGAAAATCATATCAAAATTAGATAGATACATTTTATATTTATACTCAATCGTATATGCATACTTCTTTTAAAATCTATTATTAATTTTATAGAATTCTTACTTATGTATAAATCCTTTATTAAGTAAAAAAGAGTAAGGAGACTATTAATCTCTTTACTCTTTTTTAAATTTCTTTATTCAAATGGCATATTTTCTCCATTTAATATTAATGAATGCGTAATATCTGCTTTTAATGAGGCAGAAACTGCACAATATTTTTCTTCACCTAATTTTATAGCTCTCCATACTTTATGGGCATCGATATCACCATCGACTTTAAATGTTAGATGTGCAGCTGTAAAAGCTGTTGGCATTTCTTCACGTCTTGTTCCATCTACTACAATATCTAATTTTGTGATCTTTTCTAAATGAGGTTTTAGTATCATTGTAACGTCAATACCTATACAACCTGCTAATGCACTTAAAAGCATTTCTGTTGGGGTTGGAGCCTGCCCATTCCCACCATAGTTTGAGGTAGCATCCATAGCCATTTTATATCCAGATGCTCCTACTGCTTCAAAAGCACGTCCCCCCTGCCATTTTGCTGTAATTTGCATATTTTCTCCTCCTTAGAATTCACTAACCTGATGTAAAAATTGTTGTGCTCTTGCAGTTTGTGGGTGTTCAAAAAATGCTTTTGGTTCTGCATCTTCAACAATTACACCATCTGCCATAAACAAAATACGATTCGCCACATTCTTTGCGAAGTTCATTTCATGCGTGACAATGATCATTGTCATCCCTTCTTCTGCTAGATCTTTCATCACTTTTAATACTTCACCTACTAGTTCAGGATCAAGTGCTGAAGTAGGTTCATCAAATAACATAAGCTGTGGTTCCATTGCTAAAGCTCTTGCAATAGCTACACGTTGTTGTTGTCCTCCTGAAATTTGAGAAGGATAGCTATTTTCTTTATCTGATAATCCAACTCTTTCTAGTAAATCTGAAGCTATCTTGTGAGCTTTCGCTTTTGGCAATTTCTTTACAACTATTAGCGCTTCCATAACATTTTCTATAACAGTTTTATGTGGGTATAAATTAAATTGTTGGAACACCATACCCGTTTCTTGTCTAATGGCATATATAGTTTTTTGTAATTCCTTTTTCGATGCTTTTGCATCAATTACATGGCCATTTACTGATATTTTACCTTGCGTAATTTTCTCCAACCCATTAATACATCTTAAGAATGTACTTTTACCTGATCCACTTGGACCGATAACGGCTACTACTTGATGTGCAGGAATGGATAAAGTTAAATTCTTTAATACTTCATGACTATCATAATTTTTGTATAATTGTTCAATTTCTATCATCTTCTGCACCTCCTAGTAGACCGATAAGCGTTTTTCTACTTTATTTAATATAAAAGTAAAGAATGTACTCATTCCCCAATACATAATTCCAATTGAAAGATAGAATGGCATGTAAACATAATATTGAGCAACTAATAATTGAGCAGAACGCATTAGTTCTGTTACTGCAATGACAGAAACTAAAGATGTTTCTTTTAACATTCCAACAAATGTATTTCCAAGTGGAGGGATTGCATATCGAATCGCTTGAGGAATAATGATTCGGCGCATCGCTTGTTTTTCAGTCATTCCAGTTGCAAGTGCAGCTTCTGTTTGTCCTTTTGGTACAGATTGAATGGCACCACGAAATGCTTCTGATACATATGCACCAATATTGATACTTAAAGCTATATACGCCGCTGTTAATGGTCCAAGCTCTATCCCATAATCTACTAAACCATAATAGACAATGACAATTTGCACCAGTGGTGGTGTTCCTCGAATAATCGAAACATAGACTCTTGCTATATTACGCAGAAAGCGATTGCCCTTTATACGAGCAATCGCAGCAAGTAAGCCTATTATTAAGCCAAAGAACATGGATACCACGGTTATCAGTAAAGTGTAATATGCCCCTTTCAATAGAAATGGGATATTTTCAATGATTAAATCCATGTTTTCTTCCTACTTTCTTTATTCTGCTGGAGGTTCTTCTCCAAACCATTTAACAAAGATTTTCTTATAAGTACCATCTTTTTTCATATCTTCTAATGCACTATTAATCGCTTTTACGAATTTAGGATTTCCTTTTTTAACAGCTACCGCTGCTTTGTCAGCTTTAATTGCTTCACCAACAGCCTTAATCTTATAGCCATTTTCTTCAACGATAGGTTTTAATGCAAAGACATTATTAATAGTTGCATCAATGCGGCCAGCATCCAAATCTTTTAATGTTGTAATTACATCATCATAAGTATTAATTTTGAAATTGCCGACTTTTGGCATTAAATCATTACGTAAATATGTTTCATCATTAGTACCAAGACCAACACCAATTGTTTTACCTTTAAAATCATTTACAGATTTTATATCACCATTACTTTCTTTCACGATTGCTTTTACTTCGTTTGTAATATAAGGATCTGAGAAATCAATTGCTTTTTTTCTTTCGTCTGTAATAGTTACTTGGCTTACTAATGCATCAAATTTACCTTTTTGTAAACCTGGGATTAATCCAGAAAAATCTTGTGCCACAAATTTTACTTTAACATCAAGGCGTTTTGCTAGTTCTTTTGCAATATCAACATCAAAACCTGTGTATTCTTTGTTTTTCCCCATATAATTGTATGGTGCATATGTTCCCATAATCCCAATAGTCATTTCACCATTCTTTTGAATCTTTGAAAGCTCATCATTGCTTGTTTCTTTTTTTGTCCCAGTACTACCACAAGCACTTAGTACAAGAACTGATGTAGCAACAACTGCAAAAAGCCATTTTATTTTCTTCACTTTTTTTCCTCCTGCTTAGACACCGAAAATACCAAAAAATTCAAAATGTACGGTTTTTTCGATTATTTCTTTTAATGAATAATCAGTGAATGGGTGATTTTCACTTCGTTCGCTAAATAACCACCGAGATAACACACCTTCTAATAAACTCATGATAAAAACAGCTTGCAATTTAGAATCTACTGAGTGATTTAGCATATCCAATTGTTTTGCTCGTTCAATATTATTTGCAAAAGCTATTTCCATTTCGGATTTAATCTCATCGACCTTTTGTTGTAGTAACGGCTGGGTATGAACTCCTTTTAACAATATGTGTATTAAATAGGGGTTTTCCTCAGCAAATTGAAATATTTGCTCAAATAAATAACTTGTTGAAACGGCTGATTCTTGAACGGAAGCTTTTGAATTTCTATAACCAATAGCAATAGCTTTTAAAATTCTTTTTCTACCATCTTCAATTACCTTTTCAGCAATAGCTTCTTTACTTTTAAAATACCAATAAAAAGTACCTTGAGAAACATTCGCTTTAGCTACAATATCCGAAATTTTAGTATTTTCATACCCAACAGTTGCAAATAACTCAAGTGCAATTTTGATCAATTGCTGTTCTCTTTCATGTCTACGAATATCTGCTTGTGTCATTTCTTCACCTCGACTGACTCATTAGTCAATTAAATCCTATAGAATTACTACAAATTAGTCAATAGTTTTGACTTATTTTTTTGAATAACATGTGGAGTTTTTAATTCTACCAATTATTCATTTAATTAAAATACCGCAGCTACACAAATTAAAAAAAGAAATGGAACAAAATGTCCATTTCTTCTTTATAAATCCAACTATAAAATAATTAATACTTTTCAAATACAATTCCTCGTCCGGTAAAACTAGACAGAAATCTTTTTTCGGACACATTACTATTTGTTTTACCCCACCGAGAAGGATCACGAAATGCAATCATCTGTATTCCGTTTTCTTGATATCTGCCACATGCTACTATGAGATGTCCGCCTTTTCGGCCGTCTTCAGGTAATTGACCAGTAACCGATACAATCACTGGTCCTTTTTTTGATAGTAACTCTTCTAAGGCTTCCCCATCTTTTATAGCCAAAGGAACAGCTTTCAAACCGTATTTTGTAGCAATATTGGCTAATCCTTGATGTATCCAGCCTTTTTCGCAATAAGCATTTAAACGAATTCCTTCTACTAATAATTCATAGGATGATGCTACTGGTATTTGAAAATGTCCCATAATCATTCGAAGACAAGCTAATCCACAAATGCTTTCTCCCCAATAATCAGCGTCTTTTTCATCCACTAAGACATTTTGTGGCCATTCCCCATCTTCAAAATGCTGACCGTAACGAGGCATATTAAGGCAATAGTTCAATTCTATCGACTCCTTCATTAATAATACTCATAAAAAACAAAGAGAATATGATAAAAGGAAGCACATTTGCTTCCTTTTTGTTTTACTCACATAATAGCGGACAATATCCACATGCACCTAATCCCGGAATATCTTTTGATAAACAGCATGATTTTCGAATCGGCTGATTTACAAGAGATGCTGGTGCTTTTCCCTTCGTATATTCATAGAAAAGAGACTTATCACTAAATCGTTTCCAAACTTCTGCAGATTCTAGCACTTCTAAATCATCCATTGCTTGATCTGCAATGCGAGGATCGTCGAGCAATTTTGCATACACATTCACTATATGTACAAAAAAATTATCCCAAATGACTCGTGGTGAAATTGATACCGTATTGCGTAAATCTTGTACGATTTGATAACACTGTTTATACAAAATTGTAGCAATTACATTTTGGCGTTCCGAATCATCTACATATCTCCAATCATTAGGATTAGCAAACATACAAATTGTATATAGGCCATTCTCTTTCGTAGCATCAAATTGTAAATCACGTTCATCGCCATCCCAGATTAAATCGTATGCTGTTAACATATAAAATTGCATGGCAATAAACTGACCATATCGTTTTGAAAAATGAGATATGGCAGCTGTTTTCGATTTTGCACTTGTTATTCCTAACATCAAATCTGCAAATTCTGTTTCTTGAAAGAATTCTTTGTGAACTCGCTCCAATGTAAAAAGTGTACGTTTTGGAACGGTTGTATAAACATTGTATGAATCAAGCATTAATACTTGATCCGTTGTTAGTGCTGGCATAATATCACCTATTATTTCATTATATTCTTCTCTATCATAGTACAAATTTCTCTTTTTAGCTTCAAAATTGAATTTTTAATTTGACAACAATACAGAATAATTTAACGACATTTTTTAACGTACTACTCAATCTTTTAAATATGTAATTTTCGGACTATTAAATATTCTTTTTAATTGCTATTATTAATAGATAATATTGGAAAAGAGGGATTAGTTTGATTTTACATACTGAAATTTTTGGGAATGGCGAACCTATTGTATTTCTTCATACAGGTTTACAAACAGGTTTGACTGATTTTGAGTATCAAAGAGAATACTTTCAAAAAAACTTCAAGGTTATTCTTCCTGATTTAAGAGGACATGGTAATTCTAAAGCAGAAGATTTCTCAAATTTTTTCGAGGATTCCGCTAGTGATTTAGCAGAAACGCTAGATTATTTAAACATAGAAAAAGCATATATTGTAGGTTGTTCACTTGGTGGATTAGTAGGTTTATTTTTTGCAAAGAAATTTCCAAAACGACTTTTAAGTTTATCATTATCGGGTGTTTCCTATGAAAAACCAGACAATTGGTTAGAATTGCACAAAGAAGATGTGAAATTCCAATCACAATTATTACAAGATAAAGAAACTGTACACTTCTTCAATCAATTACATAAATCAGATTGGAAACAATTATTGAATCTTTCAAAAGACGAAAATTGGTATCCATTTGAAGTAACAAAAGATTTGAATGGAATTAGCGCACCTATATTATTTGTCGTAGGTGAAGGTAATCATGCTGAAACAAAAGGTACCATTCACTATCCTAAAAATAGTAAGAATGTCCATGTTTCAATTATTCCTTTTGCAGGACATCAAGTCCACGCTGAGCAACCAGAAATTTATACAAAGATATTAGAATTATTTTTACAAAACATCCAAAAAGATTAGTATAAAAAAAGCATTGCAACGCTGCAATGCTTTTTATACGCTATTATCGATTATCCACTTTTTCAGGATATAAATCATGATTCAACAAACGATGTTCTGCCATTTTTTCATATTTTGTGCCTGGGCGTCCATAATTACACCACGGATCAATAGAAAGACCGCCTCTCGGTGTAAATTTACCCCAAACCTCTATATAGCGTGGATCTAAAAGCTTAATGAGATCTTTCATGATGATATTGACACAATCCTCATGAAAATCCCCGTGATTTCTGAAGCTAAATAGATATAATTTTAAAGACTTACTTTCAACTAATTTTTTGTCCGGTATAAACGAAATATAAATCGTCGCAAAATCTGGTTGACCTGTCATTGGACATAAGCTTGTAAACTCTGGACAATTAAATTTCACAAAGAAGTCATTTTGAGTATGTAAATTATCCACTGCTTCAAGTACTTCTGGTGCATATTCATATAAATATTTTGTATTTTGGTTACCTAGTAAACTTAAATCCTTTAACCCTTGTTCATTTGTTCTTCCTGACATCTTTTTGCCTCCTATAATAGAGGAAATCACAACTTATACACCTGCAACTATTAGGTAGGATACTTTGGCTCTTTTGTACATTAAGCCATAAGTTCAATACAAATAAAAAAGCCATATCCGCAAAAGTGGACATGGCAATATTCGCATGTTCCATAGTTTTTTAGAGAGGGTTTGCGCTATGAACCTCTTATAAAATTTATATTTATCATACTTATTATGAAAGTGTAAGTCAAGAATTCGAATAATCTTTTATCATACAATTTATAACTATTTTACTTATTCGAAAACTTTTCTATACGAACCTTCAATTTTTCTTTCCATTCGTCTGCTAACTCTGGCACATTTATAATCCTTGTCATAGCATCAATGTCTTTAGTTCGATGAAAATAAGTATCCATACAATAGAGAACAGAGACTTCATTTGGATGTTTGTTTACTAACGAAACCTTTGAATCACTTCGTACAATACCTTCTTCTAATACTCTGCACAAATAGCCAACGTATCCAGTATCTACTAGTCTCTTTAAGATTAGGGGATTATCCATTCTTTTCGAAATCGTGCTACATGGAACTCTCCCTTGTGTAACTTGAATGACCGCTTCTCCAACTTGAAAAATATCCCCGATACAAACATTTTCCTCCAACATATTCGTAACGGTTAGATTTTCCCCAAAAGCCGCTGCGTCCAAAGGTTTTCCGAATTCCTTTTCCCATTTAGCATAATGTTCAAAAGGGTAAATACAGACAGCTCTATCATAGCCCCCATGATGTTTTAAATCTGCTACACCATCCCCACGAAATCCATCTTTCGTTAGATATGCTTCTTCAACTGACTGCTTACAAATGCCCGTATTTACGATCTGATCTTTACTGAAATGCATATTCTTAGGTAAACCTATTGAGAAATTCACAAGTTCTATATCCGCTCTAGTATCCAATGATGCCATACCTACCTTCTTTATATTCATATTATTATTTTACCACTAGTTTAAATATTCACTATCTTTAATTTTAACGATTTCTCACTTTGAAAATTAAAATAGATAATGAACAAAAAAGGATTGCTGCTATTACTATGAATGACAAATGAGCAGGTTGTGATATAACATGATTATTCCATTCATAAATTACACCGTATAAAGACATATACTCCTCTTTAGCTTGAGGTACTCCATTAAAAACTGTATTTAAAGAGTCGTGCATAAATAATTCTCTCAACATAACTGTTGGATGACTTAAGGGAAAATAGATCATAAACTTTTGTACATATTCAGGAAGGGCTCCCATAGGTACGTAAACTCCACATAAAAAACCAATGACAGTTCCGATAATTGTACTTAATGTTGAAAATGCCGTTAATGATTTTACTAATAGAGCACATAGTAAATTAAAGGTACTTGCTAAAATGACTGCAAATAGTAATACACCTATAATTTTGACGGAGGTATTCAAATCTAGCCATTCTGCACCAGTAGAAACAAGAAAGATTTCACAACCAACAAAAGCAATTATTGTAAATACACTACCAATAATGAACGAGTTAATAACATAGCTTATAAGTAATTGCCCTCTAGAAATGGGCATTGTTAAAAAGTCTTCTGCTCTCTTCGTTTCTAAATCTTGAACATAAATTCCAAAAGCCGCCAAGGTTGTTGTGATAGCCAAAATTGATAGTAAACCTGCTACCATCCATTCATTTACCATTGCTTCTAAAGCATTCGTTCTCTCTATCATTTGAGCAATTGAGTCAATCTGTGTTTCTCGCAAAAACAAAGCATATAACAATATGACAATCATTACGGATAATAATGAGAAAAATACAGTAGTTCGTTCTCTTCTAAATACTTTTGAATGTCTGCTTACTAAACTCATGATTGTTGTCATTTAATATATCCCCTTCCTCATTAATCCTAATGAAAACATCATCCATAGATCCTTTTATCACTTCAAATGATTGAACGACTGGTTCTAATTTTTCTAATATCGGAATGGCATCTCTCGTTTTCTTTAATGGTATTGTATAAGTATCTTTTTGAAACTTATATTTATAAGAAGATAAATAGTTTCCACCTTCAACATTTCCTTTAAATACAACAAGTAGCTGATCATATGCATAGTTTTCTTTTAAATAATTAGGCGTTCCTTGAGCTACAATTTCCCCTTTTTTGATAATTACAATTTCATCTGCAACTGCTGCTTCTTCCATATAATGAGTTGTCAAAAATACAGTCATATTCGTTTCTTGTTGAAGAGTTTTGATAGCTTGCCAAACAAATTGTCTAGTTTGAGGGTCAAGACCAGTTGTTGGTTCATCCAAAAATAGAATAGATGGACGATGGATTAATGCACGTGCTATATCTGCTCTTCGTCTTTGACCACCAGAAAGCTTACCGTATTTTTTCTTTAATATGTCATCCAAGTGTAAATGTGATTCAATAAACTTAAAATTCCCCCTTAACTCTTCTTTTTTTAATCCGTAGGCAATACCTCTCTCTATGCCATATATTTTCATAGACACTTAACCGTTCATCTAGAAGATTATCTTGAAAGACAACCCCAATTTCTTTTCGAATAGCGTCATTTTCATTTGTACCAATTGTATAACCAGCAATCTTCACATCACCTGATGTTTTTTCCGTTAAAGTGCAGAGAATATCTATAGTCGTGGATTTTCCCGCTCCATTTGTACCTAAAAACGCAAATAGAGAACCTTGTTTTACATTAAAAGTGATTCCTTTGATTGCTTCAACATTTTGATAGTTCTTCTTTAAGTTCCGAACTTCTATAACATTTTCCATTTTACATCTCCTGTCTTTTTTCTAGTAATTCATTTATTTCACGTATTTCTCGTTTAGCTTTTGTATAAAAAAAGAACCAAATTATAATATATATCAAAACAACGAATATAAATGTATTTAACATCGAACTAATATTGCCGAACTCAAACCATTTGCCGTAGTATCCTGCAACTCCACTAGATATAATAACGAAAATAAAATGCATGGCTATTCTACTAAAATAAGAGAATCTTTCAATATAGAATATTAGTGTTGAAATTCCGACCACTACTCCAAAAATAGCAGCAACAATAAATTGAAGTAAAAGTTGTTGTCCAGAGATAGATGTATCTTGATTCACTAAACCGATTGTAACCATGAAATATGAAATACTAAGACTAAAAACAAGCCCTACTAATGCAGATTCAAAATATTTACTCACGTTTTATACCTCCTTCCCAATCCCTAACTTTTTCTTTAATTCTTTGAAATATTTTCGGCTAACATGTACTGAAGTACCGTTATCTAATATCAACAAAGTTGTACCTACTAAATCCATTTGAAAAGATCGGATATGGTCTATATTGACTAATGTAGATTTATTAACTCTTGAAAATTGTTTTTGGAATATTTCTTCAATTTCATATAGTTTTTTCTTTGATTGATATTCCTCTTCGTCTGTTTGTAGAAACACCTTACCTTTTTCAACATAAATGGTGTAGATTTCAGAAGCCTTTAGCATACAAATTTCTTGATTTATATAACCATCTATCATATTTTGTGAAGGTGTTTTAAGTTGATTGATTATTTTTTGTACTTCATCATCCAATTTGTTTGCATGGATATGAACCTCAACCTCTTGATATTGCTCATCAAAATTGAGCTGAATCTTCATTCGTCATTCCCCTTTCTTGTTTTAATATAGCATACAAAATTTGTAGATTTTAGTTTATTTAAGCAAGTAGTAAAAAGCTCATATTAAGTGGTCAATTTAAATGAATAAGTGGAATAACTGTAAATAATTTAATAAGTGAATATAAAGATAAAAAAACTGATTGGGAAACCCAATCAGCCTACTTTTTTATTATGATTTCTAGATACGAGAACTCAACACTTTCTTCCCGAACATTCACTAAAAATTGATATACCTGGCATTATTAAAAACAGAAGACACAAAAAATGCAATAAGCAATGCTTATCACATAAATATTTATTACTATTAAAGATTATGTTCCATTTGTTCTTTTAATTTAACTGACAGATATTTACGTGCATCAGCGGTTGTAATGTTCAATTCAGTTTGATGATTATCATATTTTAATATAACCTGGCTTCCATCTAGGTTTTCTATAATTGATTCTATTTTGTATTCTTTGTCTAAAAGCTCATCTAATTGTGCAATTTCAGCTGCCACTT
Source organism: Rummeliibacillus sp. TYF005 (assembly GCF_003844195.1). NCBI lineage: Bacteria > Bacillati > Bacillota > Bacilli > Caryophanales > Caryophanaceae > Rummeliibacillus > Rummeliibacillus sp. TYF005. The sequence goes on along the minus strand of NZ_ML122567.1, from coordinate 22,229 downwards.
GCACAAATTCTGACATCTTTCTTCCCCCTTTTTATTAAGCTCTGTCTATCGTAGGTTTTTGTGATGCATCAGAAACAGACGCTGCTTCATCATTCAAATTAATCGACCAGCTATTTCCAACCGTGATACCAAGATATTTGGAATCATCAGGATCTACTATTTCTTGTTGTGGGTACCTCTTAAACCACCAATATTTCGCAAGTACGTAATATAAAACTGCTCCTACTATAAATCCAATCAGCGATGAATATGTTGGAAATATATTTGCAATAATTCCGCCAAGAATCCAAGATATGAATCCGGCCAGATTAAAACCACCTAAATATCTAAATTGACCATTTGCCTCGTATAGTTCTTGTACATGAATACGGCGTTTACGAAGAAGATAATAATCAGCAAATAATATACCAACGATTGATGTTAAGATGCCACCAATTATAAGAAGAATTGAGTTCAACATTTCAAATAAACTCCATGGTTGCGATAAAGTTCCTATAACCCCAGCTATCACTACACCAACCCAAAATGGTATACGAGGTCCCCCAATATTGGAGAAGATTGTTGCTGCAGGAATTACATTAGCTGAAGTGTTTGTTGACCACTGTGCTAATACAATCATTAATAATAATATAGCTAATATAAAACCACTTGCTGATTGTTGTAATGCATTAATCGGATCTGCAGAGCCAACAGCCATATAACAAACGGCACCGATCACAATCATAAAAGTATTGACAATTGGCATAATGATGAGCGACCCAACAAGTTGTGTATGATTACGTTTAAACCAATTACGTTCATTGACAGGCGCCTTAAAAAAGCGTGATAATGTGGGCATATCTGCAGCTAAAGTGGCCCAGAATCCCATATTTGCCATAACTACAATCATAAACGCTGTAAATGCTGCCATACCTGTAGTTGGTGATTCAACCCAAGACCAAACACTTTTGCCTGAAACTTCTGCTTTATCAGCTAGAGTAATGTACATCCAAAGTGATATTAAAATAATAATTGGCGCCGCTAAATCAGCGAAACGTTCAATCGATTTAATACCAAGTGATGTATTAAAAAGTTGTACAGTTGCAAATAAAAGAAAACAAATGAACCAATTATCAAAGCCAAATAGAATATTTAGAATTCCATTTATAGCAAGTGATCCGAAGTAAGTATTGATACCAAACCAACATGACGCTGTAAAACCACGAGCTAATGATGGAAGATGTGTCCCTATCGTCCCAAATGGTGCACGCATGTAAACCGGAAAAGAGAGACCATGTTCAATACCGATATCACCGATGACCACCATGAAAATTCCAATGAGAACCGAGCCAACTAACGTTGCTACAATCAGCATCGGCATCGATAAATGAACAATGCCTGCTGCACCTATTGCGAAAGCGGCAAGTACAATCGCCATCCCAATCCATATAACCGAAAATCCAAATGCACTAATCTTTCGCTCTTCATGAGTAATAGGCAACAAATCTGGAGACTTTAAATAATCATTATTCTTGCTCATTTTTAGATAACCTCCATACTCAAATAGTCCATTGGCTTAGAAATTGGTACTCTTGCATGTTTAATCTATTTGTTTTTGGCAAATGCATGATGCAAAGCTTGACGCTCATTCCATGTCATGGAAGGTAATGTTTGTGGTAATTCTTTCATAGTTATTGCTCCATCAACAGGACAGACAATCGAACATAAATTACATCCTACGCAATCTTCTTCACGTACTTTTAGCATCGGTTTACCTGTATCATGATCAGTATAACGCTCAATACATTGGTGCGAAGTGTCTTCACATGCTATATGACACTTGTTACAATTAATACATACCTCATTGTTGATATCCGCAACAATTTTATAATTGAGATCTAGGTTGCCCCAATCAGAGTATTTAGGTACTGTACGACCAACTAAATCCATAACGGATTTAAGACCCTTTTCATCTAAATAATTGTTTAGACCATCAATCATGTCTTCTACAATACTAAATCCATGATGCATGGCTGCTGTACATACTTGAACACCTGTAGCGCCCATAAGTAAAAATTCAGCTGCATCTTGCCATGATGAGATTCCACCTATTCCAGAAATCGGAACGTTTATATGTTTATTTCTTGCGCACTCACCAACCATGTTTAGTGCAATTGGTTTTACAGCTGGACCGCAATAACCGCCATGGGCGCCTTTACCAGCTACATGTGGGATTGTATTCCATGTGTTTAAATCGACACCTGCTAAACTATTAATCGTATTAATCATACTGATAGCATCTGCACAACCTTGTACTGCAGCCTCTGCTGTAACCGTGATGTCTGTAATATTCGGAGTCAATTTAACAATTACCGGTTTTGTTGCAACCTCTTTTGCCCATGCTGTTTGTTTTTCAACAAGAGCAGGTACTTGACCTGATGCAGATCCCATCCCACGTTCAGCCATTCCATGTGGACAGCCGAAATTTAGTTCGAAACCATCTACACCTACATCTTCTACGCGTTTTACAATTTCATGCCACTTTTCCTGCTTTGGTTCCACCATTAGTGATGCAATAATAGCGTGATTTGGAAATTTCTTTTTAGTTTCATAGATTTCTTTTAAATTGACTTCTAATGGTCGGTCAGTGATTAGTTCTATATTGTTAAAACCAGCTACTTGTTGACCATTAAAACTTACCGCTGCAAAACGTGATGATACGTTTAAAATAGGATCACCTAATGTCTTCCAAACAGCACCTCCCCACCCTGCCTCAAATGCACGTTGTACCTGATAACCAGAGTTTGTCGGTGGTGCAGATGCAAGCCAAAATGGGTTTGGTGATTCAATACCCGCTAAGTTAATTCGTAAATCTGCCATAATAGTCCCCCCTCAAGGAATTACGCGATTTCGGATATATTATTAAATTGTTGATGAATGATATTTGCACAATCTTTTCCTTGTTGTGCAGCTGATACAACAGTGGCATCTCCATAACCATTCCCATAAATAACATCCCCGCAAGCAAAGATTTTTGGGTTGGATGTTTGCAAAGTTATTGGATCAACTTCAACAATTCCACTATTATGCTTTAGTCCAAACTGTTCGATTAAAGCCTGATGGCGTGTTTGTCCGATTGCGCGAATAACAGCATCTACCTGCATAATATAATTTGAATCTTTCACTTCATGGAGTTTTGCTTTTCCATCTACTTCTTCGCCTAATTCCATTTTCACGCATTCTAATCCAATGACATTCCCTTCTTCATCACCAATAATTCGTTTTGGTAACGATAACCAACGGAATTCTACACCTTCTTGTTTTGCAAAGTCATATTCAAAAGGATAGGCAGTCATTTCATTTATTGTACGGCGATAAATTATTTGTACTTGTGCCGCACCCAAACGAACAGAGCATGTAGCTGCATCGATTGCTGTATTACCTGCACCAATAACGGCTACACTTTTACCTATTAAATCATTTGTAATTGTACGCTTAGTACTTTTTACAAAATCAATAGCATCGTACACACCATTTAAGGTTTCTCCTTCAATTCCAAGCATAGGTACAGTATTCATACCAACAGCAAGTAAAATACGATCGTAGTTATTGATGAGTTCTTCAACGGAGATATTATCTCCAACTCGATGATTGGTTTTAATATCTACACCTAGCTTTTTTACTTGTTCTACTTCCCATTGTACGATGTGTTGAGGAAGTCGGAATGAAACAATACCATACTGATTTAATCCTCCTGCCTTCTCTTCTGCTTCATACATAGTGACAGCATAACCAAATCGTCGTAATTCACGGGCTGCAGATAATCCTGCAGGTCCACTACCAATAATCGCTATTTTCTTACCGTTATTAGGTGCTGATTCAAATAATTCTATGTCATTTACCATTGCCCAATCAGTTGCATGACGTTGTAAATCACCAATTTTTATAGGCTTTTCAGCATGATTGAGCACACATGCCCCTTCACAAAGTTCTTCTGTTGGACAAACGCGGGCACAACTAGCACCAACTGGATTGGCATCTAAAATGACTTTAGCGGATCCTTTTAAATTTCCTGATGCAATTTTCTTTATAAAACTTGGTACATTGATACTTGTTGGACACGCTTGAATACACGGTGCATCATAGCAAAATAAACATCGGTTTGCTTCTTCAAGAGCAGCGTATGGTGTTAGACCACTATATGCTTCATCAAAATTCCTTTCTAATGAACTCAACTCTTTCATAGCCTTCCCCCCGTTATTTTGTTGTGTTTTATTTTGCTGTGACTGTTTTTTCATCTTTTTTCACTTCACGTCGAATATATTGACCGCTTCCGAGCTTGCCAACAAACTTTTTGTCTTTAATAACAAATTCTCCTCGACTTAATACACTAATTGGCTCGCCTTTTACTTTTAGACCTTCAAAGGCATTGTAATCTACATTCATATGATGCGTTTCCGATGAAATTACTCGCTCCACATTTGGATCAAATAAGACCAGATCTGCATCTGAGCCAATTGCAATCGTTCCTTTTTGTGGAAATAATCCAAATGTTTTAGCAGCACTAGTCGATACCATATCAACAAATTCATTGATAGTAATTCTTCCTTTCACTACCCCTTCTGAATAAAGAACACTGAAACGATCTTCGATGAATGGACCACCGTTTGGTATTTTCGAAAAATCATCCTTACCAAGTTGCTTTTTACCTTTAAAACTAAAAGAACATTGGTCAGAACCAATTGTCTGTAATTGCTTTGCCTTTAGCGCATTCCAAAGTACTTCCTGATGTTCTTTTGGTCGTAAAGGTGGTGACCAAACATATTTTGCCCCTTCGAAATTCGGCTTTTCTAAAGCTGTTTGATCTAGTACTAGATAAGGGGGACATGTTTCACCATAGACTTGATAGCCTTTTTCTCGTGCCCGGATAATTTCATCTACTGCTTCTTTACAAGTTACATGTACTACATACAACTTTGCACCAGCAAGATTTGCTAACTCAATTGCACGTTTTGTTGCTTCCCCTTCCAATTGGGGTGGTCTTGTAAGCGCATGATAAATGGGTTCTGTGTGCCCTAATGCTTTTGCTTCTTCCACTAGTTCATCGATCACCGAACCATTTTCACAATGTACCATTACAATAGCATCTTTTTCTTTTCCCACTTTAAACGCTTGGAATAATGTACGGTCTGTCGCTTGGAATTCTTTTGCATAGGCCAAAAATACTTTTACTGAGTTAATACCAGCAACTTCAAGTGCTTCTGGAAGCTGTTTTAACGTTTCTTCTGTTAAATCTGCTATCATCAAATGGAAGCCATAATCGATAACTGCTTTGTCTTTTGCTTTTTCATGCCATTTATCTACCGCATCTAATAATCTTGCTTCACCAGTAGTTAAACAAAAATCAAGTATTGTAGTAGTACCTCCAAAGGCAGCTGCAATCGTTCCTGATTCCCAATCATCATCTGTTACTGTGTTATTAAATGGCATATCTAAGTGAGTGTGCGGATCGATTCCACCTGGAAAAACAAATTTGCCAGTGGCATCAATAACTTCTGCATCTTCTGATTGAATCGCTTGTCCTATTTCTATAATTTTACCGTTCTCAATTAATACATCTGCTTCATACTGATCAGCTGCTGTTACAATTGTTCCACCTGTAATAATTTTTTTCATACGTTTTTCCCCTTTACATTGTTTTCGATTCTTGTTTAGACAAATTTCTTTGTAAAGCAAGTACCGTACGCAATAAAACATTTGCTCCTTTTACACAATCCTCAAAGCTTGTTAACTCTTCCTCACAATGACTTTTACCATTGACACTTGGTACGAAAATCATAGCTGATGGAATATAACTTGCGATGAATTGTGCATCATGCCCTGCTCCGCTATACATACGTTTGAACGTATAACTATATTCCTCGCATGCATTTTGAATTAGACTACAAAGTGACTCGTCAAATTGAACGGTATCTCGACTCCATAGTTTTTCAAAGGATACACTACATCCCGCTTGCTCTTCAGGTAAACTGAAGATGACCTCTTCTACTTCTTTTATTTTTGCTGGGTCTTGATGACGTGCTTCTAACGTAAACACCACTTTATTGGGTATTACTGTATGAATATTAGGTGTTACATTTACACGTCCCATTGTATAAACAAGCGCATCATCAATCTTATCTAGTTTTTTTCGCATTTCTGTTATTAAATCTGTCGCTAAAAAGAATGGATCCTTTCTTAACTTCATTGGTGTGGTACCTGCATGATTTGATTGACCAGTAATCGTTATTTCATAACACACCATACCAAGAACACCTTCAACGACCCCTATTTCAAGTTGTTCACTCTCAAGAACAGGCCCTTGTTCAATATGCAACTCAAGATAAGAAAGCGCTTTCTTCAATCGATTTGATTTTTTACCAACATAGCCACTTGCTTCAAGTGCTTCTTTAAATGTCACTCCGTCTTTATCCTTCGAATATAACATTTTTTCTTTATCGAACTTATTTGCTAATACTCCTGAGCTCATCATAGCTGGATCAAATCGTGCCCCTTCTTCATTTGTGAAATTCATAACAACAATAGGTGCTTCCAGCTCTTCTTTATGTTCTATTAATGTTTTTACAACCTCAATTCCAGTTAAAACGCCTAATACGCCATCAAACCTTCCACCTTTTTCGACCGAGTCAAGATGGGAGCCAATAACGATGGGGGGAATGTCCTTTTTCCCATCAAGTTTTGCATACATATTCCCCATATCGTCCCACACCACATCTAACCCCAATTCTTCACAGTACTTACGAAAATAATCTCTCGCCTGCAAATCCTCTTGTGAAAAGCAAAGTCTTGTTACACCATTGTTAGGTGTCTTGCCAAACGAACTGAACTCATTTAGTAATTCTTCAAGTCTACTCTTGTTACACGAATACATGAGATTACCTCCTCAATTTGTTTAATCCTGTATTAGCTTTCAAGTTAATTTAAGTCTGAATTTTCAGTAATTTATATTTGTATTAATTTAATAGCCTTTCAACCTTTTTAGGGTAGTTAAATAGTATGAAGGTATTTATAAAAATATGATTTTATACTATATAGTTTTAACATTATTAAATTCCCACTGATGAAGTTTCACTTTAATTCCTCTGAACTTTCAATTAAATTTTTTGCAAGGAGCATAAACTCTATTGTTATGACCTGCATTTTTAATCCCTATGTTCTTCATCGATTCAACGTTTATCAAATTTTATAAATTCTTATTTTTGTACGATTACCTTATTACTCAACGTAAAGTAAAAGTAATTAAAGAACAAAATAGTTCTATTTTCAGCAATGAAAAACTAGATATAAAGTGAAAGTCCATTCAATGAATGCTAATTGAATATTGCAAAATAATTAAATCAAATTTATAAGAAGAGGTGCTTTTAATATGACAGTTGAACAAAAAGCAAAAACATTAACTCACTTTATTAACGGTGAAGAAGTAATTGGTGTAAGTTCCCGCTATTCAGATGTCTTTAATCCATCTACTGGTGAAGTAATAGCTCAAGTACCGTTAGCTACAAAAGAAGAAGTGCAAGACGCAATCGAACTTGCTAAAAAAGCGTATCCTGGATGGAAAAATACCGCGATTGGTAAACGAGTTGAAGTGGTTTATCGTTTCCGTCAGCTGTTAGTTGAACACCAAGAAAAGCTGATTGATGTGATTTGTGAAGAAAGCGGAAAAACAAGAGAAGATGCAAAAGGTGAAATTCTCCGCGGTATTGAGTCCGTTGATATGGCAATTTCAGCACCTCAAATGTTGAAGGGAGAATATTCCGTAAATGTTGGTGGTAATATTAACGCTTACTCTGCAAAGTCACCTTTAGGTGTTGTAGCTTGTATTGCCCCATTTAACTTCCCTGTCATGGTACCACTAGCGATTACAAGTATGGCTGTTGCAGTTGGTAACGCTGTTATTCTAAAACCATCAGAACGTGTACCGATTTCAGCTTTATATTTAAGCAAATTGTGGAAAGAGGCAGGATTACCTAACGGAGTCTGGACAGTTATCAATGGAGATAAAGATGCTGTCAATGAACTGTTAGAAAACGATAATATTCAAGCGATTTCATTTGTCGGTTCAACTCCAGTTGCAGAGTATATTTATCAAACAGGAACAAAGCACAATAAACGCGTTGCTGCATTTGGTGGTGGTAAAAACTTTATGATCGTAATGCCAGATGCAAACCTTGAACAAACTGCTAATGCCTTCCTTGGAGCAGCTTACGGTGCAGCTTCACAACGCTGTATGGCTATTTCTGGTGCCATTGCTGTTGGTGCTGATACTGAAAAAAAATTCATCGAAATCTTAAAAGAAAAAATCGCTAACTTAAAAGTGGGACCTTATACAGATCCAGAAGTAGACTTTGGACCAGTCATTACTAAACAGTCGAAAGAAAACATCATTAAACATATCGATCTTGCACTTGAAGAAGGTGCTAGTCTTGCTGTTGATGGCCGAAAACCGGAGATAAGTGAAAACTCAAATGGATTCTATTTAGGTGCTACATTACTTCATAATGTAAAACCTGAAATGACCATATTCAAAGAAGAAGTATTTGGACCTGCTCGAATCGTTGTAGGAGTGGAAACATTACAACAAGCAATTGATTTGATTAATGATCATGAGCTAGGTAACGGTGTCACCATTTTCACAAACAGTGGTCCTGCTGCTCGTAAATTCCAAGAAGAAATTGAAGTGGGAATGGTTGGAGTCAATGTACCAATTCCAATTCCAGTTGGTTATCACAACTTTGGTGGTTGGAAACGTTCAAAATTCGGTGAAGGTCATATGTTTGGGCCAGACCAAGCTCGTTTCTTTACTAAGGCAAAAACCATTTCTGAAAGATGGCCAGATGAAACAGAAGATACAACAACTTCATTTGCCTTTCCTAGTAATGATGAGATAAAACCAAAAGAATAAAGTTTCACACGAAGAAGGCTATCCCTTACTAAAGGAGTGAAAAACTGTTGGTCAAAACAAATACTAATAAGGAGATCCTTGAGAAAGATGAACGATATGTTTGGCATTCTATGAAACCCTATAACCCAGAAGCAACTTTTGTAGTGGACCAATCATTTGGCGGTGCAAGGGTTGTCGATACTGATGGCAAACAATATATCGATGCGATGGCAGGATTATGGTGTGTAAACGTTGGCTATGGGCGTGAAGAATTAGCAAAAGCCGCATATGACCAAATGACAAAAAATCCATATTCTCCTCTTTCACAAGGGCATGTCCCTGCAGTGGAACTAGCAGAGAAAATCAACGACATGCTTGGAGGTGGCTATGTCGTCTTCTTCTCAAATAGTGGTTCCGAAGCAAACGAAACTGCATTTAAAATCGCTCGACAATATCACCAACAAAAAGGCGAATCTTCAAGGTATAAAATTATTTCTAGATATCGAGCCTATCATGGTAGCTCTTTTGGGGCATTGGCTGCAACTGGTCAAGCAGAACGCAAATATAAATACGAACCACTGTCCCCCGGTTTTGTTCACGTTGCTCCTCCAGATTCATACCGTCAACCTGAAGACTCATCACTTCCCCCTGAACAATTAGCAAGTGTTCAGGCAGTAGATCAAACGATGACGTGGGAATTTAGTGAAACCATTGCTGCTATGATTTTAGAACCCATTATTACAGGCGGTGGCGTCATTCTGCCTCCCGATAATTATTTAAAAGGTATTGAGAGTGTATGTAAAAAGCATGGGGCACTAATGATTGTTGATGAAGTTATTTGTGGTTTTGGCCGCACAGGTAAACCTTTTGGATTTATGAATTACGGAGTACAGCCAGATATTGTGACAATGGCAAAAGGAATTACAAGTGCATACTTACCTCTTTCTGCTACCGCTGTAAAACGAGAAATTTTCGAAGCATTTACCGGTACAGATGCATATGATTACTTCCGCCATGTAAATACTTTCGGCGGTTCTCCAGTTTCCTGCGCAGTAGCGCTTAAAAATATTGAGATTTTTGAACGTGAAGGACTATTCGAAAGATCTGCGGTTAAAGGTGCAGAAGTTCTTTCAACACTTCATGAAAAGCTTGATGAACACCCAAATGTAGGAAACATTAGAGGAAAAGGTCTTTTAATCGGCATTGAACTCGTCTCTGACAAGTCAACAAAACAACCATTGGCTGCTGACAAAATAAATGCTATCATTGCAGATTGTAAGAAAAATGGCGTTATAATTGGAAAAAACGGCACTACAGTTGCTGGTTTTAATAATGTCTTAACTCTTTCACCACCATTGAATATCTCTCAGGAGGATATTGATACTGTAATTGCTACTGTTGTTAATAGTATTGAAAATATAGATTCATTATAAGAATAAGAATTTTTTGCATTATTTATTGGGTTGATCCAACAAATGGATCAACCTTTTATTGCTTAAAATTAGAGACTAGTTGTTGCTAAGTACATATATTGTGTTTATTGAAATATTCAACCTTCATAATGTTTTAAAACAAAAGAAGAAGCCTATTTGATATTTTCGTCAAATAAGCTTCTTCTTTAATTAATACAATACCAACTTTTAGATTACTAATAACATTGGATTTTCTAAATAATAAACAACATCTGCTAAAAATGCAGCAGCTTCACTTCCATCAATAATTTGATGATCAAATGTTAAGCTTAAAGGCATTTTTTGTTCGTAATAAGGTTTACCTTTTTTATTGATATTCACTTCTTTTACTAAAGTTCCTAAACCTAGAATTCCTGTTTCAGGGGTATTTAAAATTGGTGTAAAATATTCCACACCACTTGTGCCTAGATTTGTAATAGTAAATGTAGAACCAGTTAGATATGCACCACTTTCACCATTTCTTGCCTTTTCCGTAACAGTAGTAATTTCCTCTGCAATAGACGATAGAGTTAACATATCAACATTTTCAACAACTGGCACTATTAAACCATTACGTACGGAAGTAGCAATCCCTAAATGTACTTCATTATGTTCTATATATGAACCATTAGAATAAGTAGAATTCATTTGTGGGTTCTTCTTCAGTGCTAATGCTACTGCTCGTGCAACAAATACTGTATAAGTAATTGGTATTTCTATATTTGCTTGTTGTAATTTATCTTTTAATTTATTGCGAAACTTTGTGAGCTTATCTAATGATGCTTTACGATGCAAGGTTAATTGGGCAGTTGATGTAATACTATTATGCATACGTTGAGCGATGACTTTACGCATGCCTTCTAAACCTTCCCCAACGTTAAGTTCCGCCGCTTCCAATTTTTCAACTTGTTTTTCTTCAGGAATAGAAGCCACTTTTATTTCAATTGTATCATCTAGTCCTTGATCTAGTACTCGCTCAATATCACGTTTTGTAATTCTACCATTCCCTCCTGTACCACGAACAAATTGAAGCTCAATACCGTATTCTTTTGCTAAACGTTTCGCTAAAGGTGAAGCAAAAATCCTCTCACCTTCTAGTCTTTTAGATGTCTCTTGTTGGCCGATGTTTTCAACTTTTGGTAATACAATTTCATGTATCACTTTTTCTGGTACGACAGCAGAAATTGGTTCATCTGCAGTTTCACTTATAATTCCAATTAGTCCTTTTACAGGGATATCTTCATCGACTTCCGCAATAATTTTGGTTAAAAAACCATCTGCTTCTGCCTCCACTTCCATCGTTAGTTTTTCAGAAGCAATCAGGCAAATGACTTCACCCTTTTTTACGGGATCGCCTTCTTTTTTATACCATTCCTGTACAGTACCTTCTGTCATTGTTAGTCCTAATTTAGGCATTAATACTTCTGTTGCCATGACGGTCGCCTCCTACTTCACTTTTTTTAAATCAAAGATAAGTTCATCTGCAACTTTAAGTACTTTTGCAGCATTCGGGAGATATAGTTCCTCTAAATTTGTGGCAAATGGTACAGGACAATTTGGTGCACAAACTGTTTTAATCGGACCATCTAAATAATCGAATGCTCTATCACCAATAACAGAAGCAATATCTGTGGCTGTGTTATTATGAGGATTTGCTTCGTCAATAACGATTAAGCGACCTGTTTTCTTAACTGATTCAAGTACCGTTTCTTGATCCCAAGGTGCTACTGTAAGGAGATCGATAACTTCTACTTCAATATCATCTTCAGCTAATTTTTCTGCTACTTCTAAACCGACATAAAACATTTTACCAATCGTTACAATGGTCAAATCTGATCCTACTCGTTCGATATGTGCTTTTCCAATTTCAATCTTATAATATTCTTCAGGAACTTCACCTTTCAAGCCATAAAGTGTTTTATCTTCTGAGTAGATAACTAAATTATTATCCTCAATTGCGGAAAGGAGTAAACCTTTTGCTGTATATGGGTTAGATGGTACAACTACTTTAACTCCCGGAATCGCACCGAACATTCCATATAAAGATTGTGAGTGTTGAGCGGCTGCACTTGCGCCTGCTCCATGTGTTGTGCGAATAGTTAGAGGGATTTGTGCTTTACCTCCAAACATATAACGCATTTTTGACCCCTGACATAGAATCATATCTAAACAGAAACCTATAAAATCATTGAACATTAATTCAGCTACTGGTCGTAATCCCGTTGCAGCTGCTCCAACTGCAGCACCTATATAACCATTCTCTGAGATTGGTGTGTCAATTACTCGTTCTCTTCCAAATTTTTGAACTAGTCCTTTCGTGACGCCAAATACGCCCCCCCATGCATCTTGATCTTCAAAACCTTCTACTTTAGCTCCACCAGCAATATCTTCGCCCATTAAAATAACTTTGTCGTCATTTTCCATAGCAGTTTGCATTGCCTCGTTAATCGCTTGCATCATCGTGATTTTTCTTGTCATGATTTCAACACTCCTTTTTTATTAGTCAGCGAATACGTCTGTTAGTAATGATTCAGGTTTTGGAATTGGACTATTTTGTGCAAATTCTACTGCTTCTTTAATCGTTTTTACAGATTTCTTTTCAATTGCAGTCAATTGTTTTTTAGTCAACAAATTATTTTCAATTGCGTATTCCTTGAAAAGATTAATCGGATCTTTATCTACTGGATGTAATTTCTTTTCTTTGTTTGTTTTATATTTTTGTTCATCGCCCTCGAAATGGCCATAATTACGATACGTAACACATTCAATAATTGTTGGCCCTTTACCCGCACGAGCATTATCAATTGCTTCTTTTGCAGCAGTGTAAACTGCTACTAAGTCATTTCCATCCACTCTAATTCCTGGAATACCATATGCTTTTGCTCGATCAGCAATTGTTTTCGAAGCACTTGAATATCGAATTGGTGTTGCTTCCGCAAATCCATTATTTTCACAAACAAAAACTACTGGTAGTTTCATAGATGCAGCCATGTTGATTCCTTCATGGAATGTACCTTCGTTAGATGCACCATCTCCAAAGAAACAAACTGCAACGCTTTGATTGTTCAAATATTTGCTTGTAATACCAGCTCCAACAGCAATCGGGAATCCTCCGCCTACGATGCCATTTGCACCCAGCATCCCTTTGTCAACATCTGCAATATGCATGGAGCCGCCTTTACCTTTACACAAGCCATCTTCACGTCCATAGATTTCAGCCATCATACCGTTGATATCGCATCCTTTTGCAATACAATGACCATGACCACGGTGTGTAGAAGTAATATAATCAGCATCAGTCAAGTTAGCACATACACCTGTTGCAATTGCTTCTTCACCTGCATATAAATGTACGAAGCCAGGGATCAGTCCAGCTGAAAAATGTTTATGCAATGTATCTTCGAAGTTTCGAATATTGTTCATTGTTTCATAAACCCATAAAGCCTTTTCTTCCGTTAACTGTACATCTTGTAATGCTTTGTTTGTTGTCATCCTGAATTCCTCCTTTTAATGTTCAATCTATACATGAATCGCTGTGCCTAGAAAAGCATCTGCGGTTTCACCAATTTGTTCAGAAATACTCGGATGCGGGAAAATAACGTCAGACAATTCATATATCGTCCCTTCTGCACTATATGTAGCCAAGATAGCGTTCAGCAATTCTGTAGCACCTTCTCCTACAACTACTGCTCCTAAGATTTCACCAAATTCTTGATCTACAATTATTTTGATAAATCCTTCTGTATTCCCTTCTGCCATTGCTTTCCCATTGGTTGAAAGAGGAACTTTTTTCACCTTTATAAGCTTATATCCAGCAGATATCGCATCTTCTTCAGAGTATCCAAAGGAAGCAATTTCAGGAATTGTATAAACACATCTAGGAATATTCTGTAATTTCAAAGTTTCCACTTGTCCACGATGAATATAATCTACTGCATGCAAACCTTCTGCAGATGCTGCATGCGCTAACTGGTATCCCCCTATTAAGTCTCCAATCGCAAATATATGACTTTGAGATGTTTCAAAATACTGACTTACTTTTACAAATCTGCCTTCCATCTTTAAATTTAAAGATTCTGCAATTTCAATATTTGGTTGTCTTCCTGTTGCAACAAGTAAATTTGTAAATTTGACTACATCGTTATCTAACTCAACTTCATTTTTTCGAACGCTTTGGATCTTTACATTTGTTTTATATTGAATACCAATCTTATTCATTTTGTCTTTGATTACATTTCTTGCATCTTCGTCTTCTGTTAGTAAGATATCTGGTGCAACCTCTAATATTGTTACTTCTGTTCCTAAAGGAGCAAGGCTAAACGCCAACTCTACAGAAATTACACCACCACCGATAATGACTAACTTCTTTGGTAGTTCTTCTAAATCAAAAAATGTATCAGTAGTTTCATATTTAATATTTTCTAAACCTTTAATCGGCGGAACATATGGTTTACTACCTGTTGCTAGAATAATATCTTTTGAATAAAAACTTTTACCAGCGACAGTAACCGTATTTCGTTGATCAACCCTTGCTTCGCCTTCAATTAAAGTAATAGCATTCTTTTTAATCAATCCTTGGACACCTAAAATAAGACTATTCACTATTTGATCTTTTCTCATTTTTAGCTTTTTAAAGTTAATCTGTTCAATATTCGTTTCAATACCCCAAGCATTTGCTTTTTGTATATCTAAAGCAAGGTGGCTATGTTTTAACATCACTTTTGATGGGATACAACCAACGTTTAAGCATGTTCCCCCTACTTTGTTTCTTTCGATAAGGGCAACTCTCATACCCAACTTTGCGGCGTGAATTGCAGCTACATAACCACCAGGACCTGCACCAATAATAGTAAGATCAAAACTTTTCATTTATGCATCACCTCATCTCAATTGATGTTACCGATTACATTTTCAAATTAACATATTAGTGAAACCACAACAATAAATGTCTAAAAACTTCCATTTTTTCGACAATAAAAACTAAATTAATCATACATATGTCGAACTTTTTGTGTTTTAAAAAAAGTCTTCAACTTCCGAAGAAATTAAAGACTTCATTTGTAGCTTAGAATTATCTAGATGTCTGGGACCAAATCTATAATCAAGGGTTCTTTAATCCATTAATAAAATCCTCAAAGCTATCAGCTATTTTATTAGTATTTTCTTCTTCATTAGATTGTGGGAAGTAAAAAGAGTGATCCCAATAATATACACCATCATTCTCTGTATCATTATTGAGTACAATTAATCCTGAACCCGGATCATCTCCTATTATTAAACTTTTTGGCAACATGTCTTCTTCAAATTCTTTATAGCATTCACTTAAATCAAAAGTTCTTTTTACATCTATTCCGTACAATACATCTAATGGAATTTCCTGATTTAATTCTTTAACAAAAAATTTACTATACCTAACTTTCGAAGTTCCTCCGTTATATTCACTTAAAAATTTTTTATAATCTTTCGGAAGTAAAAAGCCTAAAAACTCTTCCAATTCTTCAATCGATTCATCTGATGCTCTACCAAAAGCATTTAAATTTATTTATTTCACTCCCATTTAATCTTTTAATTTCTTAGAATTAGCTAACGACATTCCACCCATATGTCGAAATCTTCTATGCATCTCTTTATTAACTTCTTGCAATGTTGATAAATCTTGATGATGGTGCCAGGTGTTTTCATCTAATTTTGGACCATCTGGAGCTAATTCATCCGCCTTAGCAAAATCAATATCATATCTATTAAACTTACCTATCTGAACTTCTTGTCTTACCAACCCAGCAGACTTAAAATCCGGAAAACCCCAGGATAAGAAACTCGATTTGGAGGAATATCCAATCAATATAAGTCCATGTTCCTTCCTCATCAATTTCAATTTCCCCACCTTTTTTCTGCCATTTTACAGGGCCTCTGGAATATGGAGGTTTAGTAGCTAATTGTTCCTCTGTAAACTTTACTATCTCTGGATTTTTACCCACCGTACCCCTTATAGCATCCTTCTCCGCCTGCATCCTAGAAATTAAGTCCTCGGCTTTATTCTTAAATACATCTTCCGAAGGGCCACGTTCTATTCCAACAGGTATTTTCGGTCCGCCAATAACTTCCATACTTTTTATATAAACTGGTCTTTTGACGGCATCAATAATACTTGCAGTTCCTCGAATGCTTTTTTGTCCTGCTTTTGATGTCAATGTGGCAATAACTGGATGAGACAAGGCAAATCTCAGTTGATCTGCATGTGCTTTTCCAAGTTTTTTGGCGTGTTCTACTGTTTTGTTAATCGAAGATTCTATTGATTGTTTGGTCGATTTTATACTATTAGTAGCCTGTGATACTTTTTTGTGTGTTGTCTTTAGCGCTTGCTTCCCTGTTAAGGTAAGGTTTTGTTTAACCAATCTTACACTATCAGTAGCTTTCAATGCCTGTTGTTGTGTTTTTGCCACCGTTGTTTTTAAAGCTTGCTTTCCCGTTATAGTCAGGTGATCCACTTTGGTTTTAATCGGTTTGACGGCATCATCCATTGTTTTAGATACTGTTTTCATTACCGTTCCTAGAGCAGGCATGTGCTTCAGTAAAGATTTTGCGGCTAGTCCACCGGCTCCAGGTACTATCGCAAATGCACCTCGCATTAGTCGTTCTTCATCGGATAGTTTTCTTCCTGAAATGAGGTCTTCTCCTTTGATAGCGCCTGCCGCATCGATTGTTGTATAAATAACCCCTGCAGCTAGTCCTGCTGGTGGGCAAACTATGGCTAAACCGACTACCACACCTGTTGCGATCAGGTTAAACCAAAATTCTTTTTTCTCTTGTCCCGCTCGGATTCCTTCGTATTCAAATGCGCCACTATTAAGTGCTGCTGTACGATAATCTTCATCCGATGTTGTTTCACTAGGATTTTGAAGTTTCCAAGTTTTGAACTCTGTTTTGAGTTTTTCAGAATAAGTTGTATCTGCTTCATATAAATCATTTAGCGTGATTTTATCTTTCGCACCTGGAAATAAGGAACCTTCTTTTACATTAATCGTATTGGCCGTTTGATACGCAGTTACATTTAAATCGGCCATCTTTTGAATATATTCATCGATTGCGTTATAAAAGGGCGTATCTACCTTTCCATCTATAATTTTACCAATTCCTTTGGCATAACTATATAGTTTTTAATAGTTTTGACGAATCAGTTTGTCTTCTTGATAGTAGGTTAGAGGCTTAAGAAAAAGCCCCTAATCTCCGAGAGATCAAGGACTTCATTTGTAGCTTTTTTTCAGAATTGTTTTGGTACCTGGCATCTAATCTTTCAAACTAAATCATTGGGATTAAATGGTTTCTTATCTTCTATTAAGGTTACATCACTTTTTGGAACCCAACCCATCCATAAATCTCTATCGATTCTAGGTAATTTCAATTTAGTCCCAATCAATAAATCACTTGTCGCAACTTGATATTCATTCTCTCTCTCTTTTAAAATCTCCAGTTTTTCGCCATTTAAGATTCCGTAGGGTTTTATCCTTATACAATCTGTAAGTTCGTTTGCATTTACAATTTTCTCAAAAAGACCAGTATTATTGGGATCTTTAAAGGATTTATCAATTTTATCACTATCCCTAGTCATAATAAAAATATTATCGTCCATATCAACTGTTATTTTATAAATTTTATTTCTGTATTTGCCATAATCCCCGTATTTCAACATATTATTCACCTCATAATAATTAAAATGTTTCACCATCAAATATTGCAATTACTTCGTCTCTTCCATCTATTACTCTATGCAGTTTTGCACCCTTTTTAATTATGATTTCCTTATTTGCGGTCCACTCAGGAATAACTTCCCCATTTCTTGACGAAGTAAAACCATTCCCCGTCCATGGCCATTCGTTATATTTCCAGCCACTAAAGGGATGATTCATACTTACACCATAAGGAATTTCTAAAATTTCAGGTGACAGACTTTCCGTATTCTTTGCCTTAAATTCAATATAACCATATGCATTTCCATCCTCAGGATATGGTCTAACGATTTAAGAATAGTCTAATCTCATGGATTCCCTTACGTGATTGTAGTCATGTATATGTGCACTATCTTCAGCTTTTGCAATAAAACCTCTAACTGTCGTATACTTACCGTCAAGATATTTCTGAATGTCATTAGCGTGTATATTCTTAATTAATGGTGTCTTGCTATCTGGACGAACAACTGAATTACGAATATCCTGTATTATTTTTAGCTCCGTTTCGTTTAACTGGTAATCAGGTTTTAACCGTAAGTTTGTAAAATCATCGTAACTTAGATTATGTTCCTTTAACTTCTTCGGAAGTATACTATTTACAAAGCTATTTGGACTTTGTGAATTTGTAGCGACACGATCTTGTGTATTCATATTTATTTCCGTTTTATCCCAGAATTGATTATATCTCGTTGCATCTTCCTTATTCATTAATGTAGCAAAGGAATCAAATTTTTTAGGATCTTTTTTATTTAATAACGCATCCTTCCCCGCCTGCATCTTAGAAATTAAGTCCTCTCCCTTATTCTTTAATACATCTTTCGAAGGACCACGTTCAATCCCGACAGGTATTTTCGGACCGCCAATGACTTCCATACTTTTTATATGAGCAGGTCGTAAGGCGTCATCAATAAATTTAGCAGTTCCTCGAATGCTTTTTTGTCCTACCTTTGATGTCACTGTAGAAAGAATAGGATGTGCCACGGCAAATTTCAGTTGATCTACGTGTGCTTTTCCAAGTTTCATGGCATTTTCTACTTTTGTTGAAAACCCGGATTTTGTTGATGCAGCCTTTATTGCAGTACGTTGTTTGACCTCATTAATGACCGGTTCCACCGATTTTCGAACCGATTTCATACTGTTCACTGCTATCGTGGATACTTTTTGTTGTGTTTTGGTAATCGCCGTTTTCACAGATTGTTTTCCTGATAAAGCGATATTTTGGACGGTGCTCTTGATCGGTTTAATAGCATCATCCACTGGTTTAGTTACTGTTTTCATAACAGTTGCTAGAGCTGGCATGTGCTTTAATAAGGATTTTGCCGCTAGTCCACCGGCCGCAGGGACAATCGCAAATGCACCTCTCATTAGTCGTTCTTCATCGGAGAGTTATTATGAAATGTACTTGTTTAGATGAATAGATTATGTCTATATGTAGGAAGCGCTGATGATCTAATTGTTTAGCTATCTTTCTTAAAGATAATCTCTTAAAAAAAGTCTTCAACTTCCGAAGAAATTAAAGACTTCATTTGTTGCTTATTTTCTGAATTATTTTGGTACCTGGCACATAAATTTTGTTTTGGTACCTGGCACCTAAACTAAACTTATAATATATTGTCAGTTATAATACAATATCTTGATAACCTACCTCTTCTACCATTTCATCTTCAATCTTTATTCCCATTCCATTGTCAATATCCCAGGAGACATCGCAAAGTAAACCTAATCTTCTTTTTCCATTCTTTCTTATTCTTCTTACAATTAATTCAACTGGTTTCACTATTCTCTTTAAATCTGAAATAGAATCAATCTTTGGTGCTAATTTATCTGCTTCTGATTCATTACCTAACATCTCTCTATACTCTTCATAGTTCTCAATATAGTAATCGTAAACTTGCTTTTCTGCCTCACGTATTATGTTTTTCATATCTTGATTAAAGTTAATAAATGCTTCTCTTTGCACATTTGAAAAATCAGCATTTTCATGTGCATCAATACTTAAAAGTATATCTTTCTCCAAGTCAAACATTCTAATAGTTGTTTTTCCTCTCCAGAAATTATTTTTATATTCAAGTTTTCCAAATAAATCATCATTAATTATTGTCATTCTTTATTACTCTCCTAACTTAACTTTTATATTATATTCGCCAACTCCACCCAAATGTTTAAAAACACTATTAATTTTACTAGGTACCAATTGTATTGTTTCCAAGTCATTAAGTTCATGCCAAGTATATTTATTATCTTCTCGCCAATCAGCTACATCATCTGCTGTCCATTTTTTATCTGGTGTACTCCACTTTTTAGCCAATTCTTCATCAGCAGTTGAAAAATTTGATTTTCTATCATTAGTCATGTTTTCTAATTTTATTTCACCTTTGGAAAATGGTGGAAAGTCTGGCATTCCGCTTTTGTACTCAACTCCGTCAACACCAGCTTCATCAAGATATTTTTTAACTTCCCCGGTCTTATCGGAGATAAATAACGACTCTGCTCGTTCGCTACTCCATTCACCTTTATTAACAGGTGTGGTTTTTACCCTTTGCTCATAAGAGCTATACTTAGGCTCTACGTCAAAACCTCTAGTATAGTTTATCTGCCTATCCTTACCCGTACCCTTAGTTTCCTTCTTTATAGCATCCTTCTTCACCTGCATCCTATAAATTAAGTCCTCGGCTTTATTCTTAAATACATCTTCCGAAGGGCCACGTTCTATTCCAACAGGTATTTTCGGTCCGCCAATGACTTCCATACTTTTTATATAAACTGGTCTTTTGACATTATCAATAATACTAGCAGTTCCTCGAATACTTTTCTGTCCTGCCTTTGATGTCACTGTGGAAAGAATAGGATGAGCCACGGCAAATTTCAGTTGATCTACGTGTGTTTTTCCGAGTTTTATGGCGTTTTCTACTTTTGTTGAAAACGCGGATTTTGATGAAGCAGCCTTTATCGCAGCACGTTGTTTGGCCTCATTAATGATCGGTTCCACCGATTTTTGAACCGATTTCACACTGTTCACTGCTATAGTGGATACTTTTTGTTGTGTTTTTGTAATCGCTGTTTTCATAACAGTTCCTAGGGCTGGCCTGTGCTTTAGTAAAGATTTTGTTGCTAGCCCACCGGCACCAGGTACTATCGCAAATGCACCACGCGTTAGTCGTTCTTCATCAGACAGTTTTCTGCCTGAAATGAGGTCTTCTCCTTTGACTGCTCCTACCGCGTCGATGGTCGTATAAATAACCCCTGCGGCTAAGCCTGCGGGTGGACAAACAATAGCCAAACCGACTACCACACCTGTTGCAATCAGGTTAAACCAAAATTCCTTTTTCTCTTGTCCCGCTCGGACTTTTCGTAATTGAAAGTGATTTCTTATAAAATGATTTGTTTGGATGAATAGATTATTTCAAAATGTATGAATGATTTTTCTAATTGTTTAACTCGTACTTAAAGATTATCACTTAAAAAGTCTTCAACTTCCGAAGAAATTAAAGACTTCATTTGTAGCTTATTTTCAGNATTTTCAGAATTGTTTTACTACCTGGCACCTAACCTTTACTGAACTGGTCCCATAAATTCAGTAATAATAAGAATATGTTCCTTTAGTTTGACTTTTTTTAGATTCTCTACTTTTTCTGCTCCACCTAAACCTAATAGAGGTGTATAGCCGAAGCACTCTTCATAGGAAAGTTCTCCCCAATTTTCAACAGCTTCAGGATATGGGTTCCACTTTAAATACTCATTCCGAAACTTTTCTGAATCCAGACTTTTGAAAAAATATAAAAAGTTTGGCATAACTGTTTTAAGTACTCCGTATCTAAAATTAAGCAATCTTACATAACCGTCTGCCCATAATACTAAATCTCCCATTCCAGTAGCAAATAACACTACAGAATCCGTATATCTTTGACTACACTCTTGTAAAATATCAATGAACTCTTCTGGATTAACACTTTTAAAATATCCTTGCATAAATGTTCCAAATCCATATTCTTGCCACAAATCTATTATTTCTTTTGGAACAAGATTTTTATATTTTTCTATTATTTCACTAGGAACCATACTATTTAACTTAAAATCATTTAATGTTTTTTCCATAAATAAATCTCCTCGTATATTAGTAGTAAGAGCTCT
>NZ_ML122566.1:0-52717 GCF_003844195.1 Rummeliibacillus sp. TYF005 | reverse complement strand
TTTGTTTTACAATAGTCATAGGGCATTCACCTCAGGGATAATTTTGGTTTGGTCACTTAAATTATACCAAATTGGGGAGGTGCCCTATTTTTATTGTTTTGAACCCCTTGGGAGACAAGGGATTGGAATTATGAAATTAACTCAAATAGTTTCTTTTTAAAATTCACATTGAAAGTTTATGCATATAAAAGTTTTGCCACATAAATCACTATTGTAACGGTTATGCAACTAACAATTGTCGTAAATAAAACTGTCTGTGCAGCAAGTTCTGATTCTACATCATATTCTAAAGCCAGAGTAGAACTATTTCTTGATGTAGGAAATGAACTAGCAATTAACAGTGATTGAGCCACTACTCCATGAAAACCAAAAATTGAAATCCAAGCAAAGGCAACTAATGGTCCCATGAGTAATCTTCCAATACAACTCATATATAACATTTTGTTAAACATTGTACTGACATGTATTTTAGACAACTGTGCTCCTAATGTTAGTAATGCAATAGCAACAAATGCATCTGCCATATGTCCAATTGAAATAGATAAAAACTCTGGCAATTGAATATTTGCTATCTTTAAAACAATCCCTAATATTAGCCCATGAACAATTGGAAGTTTCACTATGCTTCTTGCAATTTCCCAACCTGATTTTGTCGTTGAAATTAGATTATACAAACCATAAGTATACGTTGTTAAGTTTTGAAAAATTACCGTAATGATTTGGATGGCAGTACCTAATGGTTGTGCATGGAATACCATTTGACTCACTGGGATGCCATAATTTCCAGAGTTAATAAGCACAATACTATTTTTAAAAATAGCTGATTTCCTTTTTTCTAGCTTCAAGATCTTACTAATGGTTGTACTTAAAACCATTAAAGAAATACTATATGCAAATAAATAGATTAAAATTTTCCCTACAACAACTGGATTAACATTTGTTTCATAGATATTCACAAAAACTGCTGATGGCATTAAACAGTACGTGATTAAATTTGATAAAGCTTTTAAGTTGAATTGAAACTTACGTTGCATAATCCCACCAACAACGAGTAACACTAAAATAGGAGCAACTACTTGAAAGAAAACTAAACCTAAATAACTCATCTTCTCAATTTTATCCTTCTCTCAATTTGATTTAGTTTTATAAATCATTTTTTAGTTTTAAAAACAAACAGTTTTACAACAATATAACTACTCGCTACGAGAAAATGAGAACTATTTACATAATAGATAAAACCCAACTAACTTAAACAGTTGGGTTCAAAGAACGGGAGATAATAACTTGATTTCTACCTTTGTTTTTTGCCTCATATAAACATTGATCAGCAATCTCGATCAATTTTGCAGAAGTAGTCTCTGTTGTAGGGAATTCTGCTATTCCAGCAGAAACAGTAATAGCATTCCCCGTAGGACTTGATGTATTTTCAAGCTTCATACGTAAAAATTCTGCAATTTCAAAAGCACCCTGCATAGTTGTATTTGGTAGTAGAATGATAAATTCTTCTCCACCATAACGACAACACAAATCGGTTGAACGAGTGACTGCTTTCATACTAAGGGCTAAATATTGTAGAACCTCATCACCTATACCATGACCATAGGTATCATTAACCAATTTGAAATGATCTATATCCATTAGAATAATAGAAAATGATGTATTGGAAGTGATCAATTCATCCATTTTAACATCTAATGTTCGACGATTTGATAACCTGGTTAATGGATCTGTAGTCGATTGATCCATAAAATAATCGACTTGTTTATGTAGAAAGTTCAAGCTCTTAATTAGTGCATTTTTCAATTGTTTAACTTCGTAATACCACGCTGGAACTGCTGAAAGATTCTTTTCCTCATTTTTCTCCATACTACTTTCAGTTAACTCAGCTAATCTTTGCAACGGCTTAGATATTTTCAATGCTGCCCAAATCACAATAAGTAGGGAAATTAATAATAAAGGCAAGGCTGTAATAAGCATCTCTTTCATCATGTTTTCTGATGGCTCTAGTGCTTTTTCTGTTGGTCTTTGAGATATCACTCCCCAACCTGCCTTGTCAACTGTTGCATACCCCGCAAGCATGTCTTGTCCGTTTGAGTTTATAACTCTTTGTGCGCCACTTTCATGGCTGGCTATTATCTTTTGGACACCTGCATTATCCTTTACCACTGTATTAATAAGTGATTGATCTTGGTGATAGATAATTTTCCCATTAGAATCTATTACATAAACGTATGAACCATCATCATAATAATGCTTCCCCAATAACTCATGTAGAATATTCTGCTCTTCCAAATAAATTGTACCACCTACTAGTCCCAAATATTTTCCTGAGTTATTGAAGATGGGTGCTGATATGTAGACAATTTCACGATTGGTCATAGCTCTATATGGATCAGATATCATCGGCCTTTGTTCTTTAATGGCCTTTTTAATAGCATTAGAAGTTAATGTTTTCCCTTTAATATCAATTGTCTGTGGAGATGTGGCGAGTACTTTTCCTTTCGCATTTACAATTGATATTGAATTAAAGGTATTGGTCTGCATTCGTAAACGCTCAGCTTCTTCAAGAAGTATCTCTTCATTATCCATCTTTTTTGCAATTGTATTTGAACTTAATGTTAATGTTTGAAGCGTTTCATCTAAATAATTCGTAGCAGTAGTCGCTAGCTTTTCTGCATATACACGATTTGTTTCAAGTGTGTTATTTATTAAAGTCTGTTTATTCATACGATAACTGCTCCAAAGGCTACTTGAAATGGTCAGTATAAATGCCAAAGCCACAACCCCAATAATTAAATGTTGCAGTTTTAACGGATACTTTTTCATATTTGTTCTCACTTTTTTCTTTTATTTTAACAAATACTTAAAAGAATTGTTGAAAGATATTGAAAAATACTAAACTAGAAGAAAAATTGGACACAGCTTAGCTATTTTTTAGTTTCTATGTATCGTGTCATCATAATCTTCATCTGTATCATCTGTTATAAACCCCAAAAACTTTAAAATTCTCATTAGCATAAAATCCCCCTCTTGGTGTGCTATCTATCTCTTTTATATATCTAAATATTCTAAATAATATAAAACTAATATTCCAGTCATTCTCTTTCTATATGCAAAAATTGTGCGATTGCACAGTAAAAAATTTATAAATAAGGATTTACACTGTAAAAATTTAGCGGTTCACTCGATAATTTCAGTTATAAATTTATATATCATTCATTCCAATGGATTGCCCACTTTACTTTTTTGATTTTTCACTATTTTCAAATTATTTTTTGTTGCAAATATGATTCTAACATTTTATAATATTATCCAATTAGAATAGTTGGGATTAGACCCTCCCTCTATCTAATGGCTAGCACAGAGTGTTAGAGAGTGAGGCAATTTTGAATGATTGTTTTGCTCACATGTCAAGACTCTCCTTTTGATAGAAAAAACGCCACGCCACCCCTCAATGGTTTGGTGTTTTTTTTATGCAATCTATATTTAATATTAACTGTTTTCAGGTAACAATTTTACCAAATTGTAAAATGAACTGGTTTTTGTAATATAAATTTGATGAAAATAACATATTATTGATGTTACTTCCTTTTATACTATTAACATATGTGAAAAATAAAAGGAGGAACTAATACTAGTGAAAAAACTAAAAATATCGGCAGTAGGGCTAAGTTCAATTATGCTTTTTTCGACAATAGGTCCATTCACTGCTTCTGCAGCAACTACTACATATAAGGTTACGTCCGGAGATACCTTATCAAAAATCGGGTCAAAATACCATGTTTCATATAAGACGATTATGAACTGGAATAATCTTAAAACGACGAAAATTAAAGTTGGTCAAAAACTTAAAATTAAAACTAGTTCAAGTTCTTCTAGCAAAGTGACATCTTCTACGACTTACAAAGTAAAAGCTGGTGATACACTCTCTAAGATCGCCAAAAAATATGGGGTTTCTTATAAGACTATTATGAGCTGGAATAATCTTAAATCTACAAACATTAAGGTTGGTCAAAAACTCAAGATTAAGGCTAGTTCATCTTCAAGTAAAAAAACATCTACAAAAACAAGTAGTACCTCTTCTACAACTTATAAAGTAAAAGCTGGTGATACTCTTTCTAAAATCGGGAAAAAATACGGGGTTTCATATAAGACTATTATGAGCTGGAATAATCTTAAATCTACAAAGATTAATGTTGGTCAAAAGCTCAAGATTAAAGGCACTACTAAAAAGGTAAGCACTAGTGTCACTACATCCTCTGCTAACACAAAACTACAAAAAGCCGTGAGTATTGCAAAGACGGTTCTAGGTATACGCTATGCGTTTGGGGGATCTTCAAAAAGTGGTTTTGATTGTAGTGGCTTAGTATACTATGCATACAAAAATGCTGGTTTATCTGTTTATCGTACAAGTGCAGCAGGCTATTATTCTATTTCTACTGCAACAAGTTCACCTAAAATAGGAGACTTAGTGTTTTTCAAAAACACTTACAAATCTGGCATCTCCCACATTGGACTTTATATGGGTAGTGGTAAATTTATTAGTGCAAGCGGCTCGAAGGTTCAAATTAGCTCTGTAAGTTCATCTTATTGGAAAAAACATTTTGCTGGATATAGACATTTGTAATTCTAAAAAATTCTTTAAATCACACGCTCAGTATAAACCTGAGCGTGATTACCCGTTATTAATTGATTTATAACAATCTTCGATAGCTTTCATATTATTAATAGAGTCCATGCTAGAGTTAAGGGGATCCGTATCTTGTAAAATACATTGTGTAAAATGTTCAATTTCAAGTTTATAAATATCACCAGGAACTTTTTCAGTTACTTTCCTATTTCCAGAGTTTAAAATAATCTCTCCTACGCCACCATTTCGATCAGGTCTGAATGCAAATGGTACTGATATTTTCCCTTTTGTCCCAATTATTTCATATTCGTTTCGATCCAACATATCAAAACTACAATCAATTAAAACGGGTACTTTATTATCCATTACCATATAAATATAGGCTGAGGTATCTACTTTTGCTGATGAATCTATATTCGCGAATCCTTGTATACTCTCTGGTTCTGCTTTTAGAATAAATCTTGCAGCATGAATAGAGTAGCACCCAATATCATAAATACTACCTCCCCCCATCTCTGCATCCATACGAATATCTCCTACCCTGTTTACTAAATGGAAAGAATGGCTAGATTTGAATAACTTAACTTCACCAATTGCCCCTTCACTTATTAGCTCCCTTACTCGTTCATGTTGAGGATGAAATTGGTACATAAAAGCCTCCATAAATTTCACATTGCTTTTAGCACAACTGTTTACCATATCAACCGTTTCAGCAACATTTAAAGCAACAGGTTTTTCACATAGGACATGCTTTCCATAAAGAGCTGCCTTTTCAACCCATTCTTTGTGTAAGTGATTTGGAAGTGGAATATAAACTGCATCAATTTCATCATCCTTTAAGAGTTCTTCATAAGAAACAAATGCCCTTGGTATGTCAAGTTCTTTCGCTACGCGATAAACCCTTTCATCACGACTTGCTATACCAACTAGCTCTGCATTTTCTGCACGTTTAATTGCTGGAATAACCTCAGTTCTTGCGATATTAGCAGTACTTAATACTCCCCAACGTACTTTCACCATTATTTAGTCCCCCTTTAACAGTCATCTTCATCATCTAAATTTCTAAACTCTGATTCAACTGTTTTATTTGTGTATATATCTGACGATAAATTTGATACAGCTCAGTATAAGCCTCTACTTTCACAAAATGCTCAGCATACTCTTCTATAGAGCTATACCAACCTAAGTCAATTGCTGCAATCATAGCTGAGCCAACTCCCGGACCTTATTCATTAGCTACTTGTATAAATGGATAATTTTCTGATGCCTCTGCTATCGTTTTTCCATTTTGGTTCATTAAAAGAACTTTAACTGCACTGGTGCCTAAATCTATACCAATTACATATTTCATAAGAAAATACCCCTTTCATTAAAAAGGTATGCTTAAAATAGACTGAATACCCCTTTAACAACTATTTTGCTGTATGGATTCGATTAAAATTAGGCATTAACCTTTTCTGAAAGGACAGTTAATAAATATTGGTTGATCGTAGATTTAAGTAATTCTGTTCTTCCTGATGTGTTTTGGATATTTTCTAAATCTAATGCATAATTTTCTAGTTCTTTTAATGAAGTTTCCCCTGAGATAATTTTTTGACCAATACCCGACGAATAACTGTTGTATCGCTGATTGATAAAATCCTCTATTACTCTATCATCTTTTAACTTTTGGACTACTTTTAAACCGATTGCAAAACTATCCATTCCTGCAATGTGTCCCTAAAATAAATCGTCCGGTTCAAATGATCCTCTTCGAACTTTTGCGTTGGCTACTGCAAGAAAATATATTGAACGCCCTATTCAAGAAACTGTTTCCAATAATAATAATAATAAATGGTTTAATGAATCACTTGCGCAAATTGTTTTCTCTGATTTAGCAACATATTCAGCAGCAATAGGAGCTGCAGCGTTTGCAATCGACGGTTTTTTAAGCATTCACTCTATGGTTGTTGAGTAATATATTTTTTAGTCAATCGCCGTTAAAAACTACTATGCTTTTTTTCGTTCATTTGCATTATAGAATTGATTGTCTTGCATAACACCGCTCTAAAAGCTTATATAGAAACTAAAAATCTCTAGTAAAAGGTAAGTTATAACTACTAGAGATTTTTTCATTATGTTTTGATATTATACATCCCATTTACTCATAGATTAGCCATCTATCCGCTATTATGAACTCATGAGTTCTCCTCCATTTACATGGATGCACTGTCCAGTAATATATGTCCCTTCATCTGATGCGAGTAGTACATAAGCTCCTACTAATTCACGTGGTTGGCCAGTTCGCATCATGGGATTATCAGCTCCAAATTTTGCTACTTTTTGTGCATCAAAAGAAGATGGAATCAGTGGGGTCCAAATAGGACCGGGTGCTACCATATTGACACGAATCCCCTTCCCTACTAAATTTTCAGCAAGGCTTCTTGTAAATCCTACTATTGCTCCTTTTGTTGCTGTATAGTCAATAAGCTGTTTGTTTCCTTTATAGGCATTGATTGAAGTTGTTGAAATAATGGAACTCCCTTCTTTTAAATGGGGCATCGCATACTTACTGAGAAAAAACACTGAATCTATATTTGTCGAAAATGTTTTATGCCATTGTTCTGTAGTTATATCCGTTAAGTTTTGCACTGGATATTGAACCGCTGCATTGTTTACTACAATATCGATTTTATTGAACTCTGTAATTGTTTGATCAATAATTTTTTGGCTTGTTGCTTCTTGCGAAATATCTCCTGGTATGAGCAGACATTTTACCGATTCCTGCTCAACAAATTTCTTCGTTTCACTTGCATCATCGTGTTCGTCTAAATAATTGATAACTATATGTGCACCTTCCTTAGCAAAAGCAATTGCTATTGCACGTCCAATGCCTGAGTCACCACCTGTAATAATAGCTACCTTATTTTTAAGTTTGCCACTCCCCACATAATCGAATGGCTGAATGGGAGAAGGATTCATAAGGCTTTCTTTACCTGGCTGTTTATCCTGTGTTTGAGCAGGTTGGCCACCCTTTTGTTGTTGATTGATATTCATTTGGTGTTCCTCCTTAATTTTTACTACATTCAGCAATAGCCAACTCGAGATAAACTTAAACATAAAAAAAGTCACACTTCCATCTGAATTTAGATGTGTGTGACTTTCTTTTATCAGCGTTATTTAATATATAATTATAGTGAGCCGTAACCAATAATACGTGGAGCCCAGTAACTTCCTTTTGCAACACTTTGAATTTGAACTTTGTTTCCTGCCGCATGTAATACTAGATTATTCCCTGCATAAATACCTACATGTGTAATTGAACCACTCCCAGGTGTTGCACCAAAGAAGATCAAATCCCCAACATCCGGTTTGCTTACTCGTTTTGTGACAGAATACTGTGTACGACTGCTATGAGGTAATGTACCGTAACCTGCTTTTTTGTAAACATATGCTGTAAAGCCTGAACAGTCAAATCCTGACGGAGACATGCCTCCCCAAACATAGGGTACACCTAAATATTGTTTACCAACACTAATAACTTTACTTCCTGCTACTGCACTAGAAACTTTTTTTGTTTTTTTGTACTTTTTAACGTATGAAGCGGAAACCCATCCTGATTTGCCTTTGTATTTTACTTTGTACCACTTTTTACTATTTACTGTTTTCTTATATGTAGCTGATACAACTGCACCTTTTTTTAGTGTCATAATTCGTTTGTATTTTGTTGAAGCACCTTTTCTCATATTAAGCGCTGCTTTAGTTTTATATTTACCTGAAATTTTAACAGCCTTTGAACTAGACACAGTTGTAATAGTTGAAGTTTTTTCTATGTTTGTTGTTTTCGCTTTAGCTTGGGCTTGTTCTTCAGGAGCTGCTCCTAATACTGTTCCAAGTCCTAATGACAGGGTTAACGTGCTAGCTGTAATTACTTTCAAAAACCTTTTTTTATTTATATTCATAAAGATTATTTACCTCCGTTTTTAGCTTTTTTTTGATATATTCGATGTATTTCATAAAATTCTTATTAACTTATGTATTAATCTTATTGAAATTCTGATGAAGAAACAATGCGATTTCATTTACAAAGTCATTACTTTTTATTACAAATAATACAAAGTATTTGGTAATTACATTATTTTTAATATTTCAGTAATGAATATGGAATATTTTCCCTTTAATCGATAGTCACTTCTATTATTTGGATGGAAATAGCATAAAAAAAGAACCAATGAAAGCTAACATTGGTTCGTCGTAGTAAAAATTCAATTCATTTTCTACTATAAAAAGCGTTGTAACGAAAATGGCTTAATGTCTAAATCTGTTTTCCCTTTTAAAATAAGATTACTTAGAGTTTCCCCAACAGCACTTGCAAATTTAAACCCATGGCCTGAAAAACCAGCTGCAATTGCAATATTTTTATATTTTGGATGAAGATCAATAATGAAATCTTCATCAGGCGTCATTGTATACATACAAGTTTTTCCGTGTTTTAATGTATGTTGTTGATGAGGCATAAACTTATCAAGGATGTTTTCCAAATCTTCCTTTTCCCCACTAACCTCGCCAAAAGGAAGCTTGTCCTTATTAGGGTCAATTGACTCCCCAGTATCATGTCTTCCAACCTTCAATCCTGTTCCATCAATACTTGGAAAGCCATAATAACAACTATCGGGTAATTTAAAAGCAAAGGCTGGAAAATTATTTGAACTATATAAATCTTCTTCTACATCGTACCAAGCAAATGTTTTGCGAATTGGATTTAATGGTAATTCGAGATCTAATTGCTTTAATAACTCTCGTGCCCAAGCTCCCACAGAAAAAATGGCGGCATTCGCAGTAAACCTCGTCCCATCAGCAATAGTAATTGTTACCTCATTTTCTTTGGCATCGACTTTCGTTACTTTACTATTTGTTCGAATTTCTGCTCCCTCTCTCATCGCCATTTCACGAAAAGCTGACACACATTCCTCCACTTTTAAGACCCCTGAAGTCGGTTCAAAACATCCAACAAAATC
Source organism: Rummeliibacillus sp. TYF005 (assembly GCF_003844195.1). Lineage (NCBI taxonomy): Bacteria > Bacillati > Bacillota > Bacilli > Caryophanales > Caryophanaceae > Rummeliibacillus > Rummeliibacillus sp. TYF005. The sequence goes on along the minus strand of NZ_ML122566.1, from coordinate 43,090 downwards.
TTCTGGAATCTTTAGCCCTGACCATTTTTTATGTACTTTATCTGCAGATAAAACCTCTAAAGGTAAATTAAACTTCTCGGCGCTTGAAATAACATTCTTTATAAATAGATCATCTTTTTCCCCTACATTAATAACGCCTGTTTCCAATAAGAGCTCTTTATGTACATTTTGAGCAAGTTCTTTCCATAAATCTCTTGCACGTAATGCGAAAGGAACATACTCGTGACCTTCACCATACGCATAGCGAATAATTCTTGTTTCTCCATGATGACTACCATGGTCATGTGGCGGATTAAATGCATCAAGTAACAATGTTTTCTTTCCACTTTTTGAAAGAAAATATCCAGCTGCCATTCCCATAGATCCTGCACCAATTACAATTACATCATATTTTCCCATGAAAAGACTCCCTAGTGATTTAATTATTATAAAAATTATAACTTTTTAGAATATATTATCAACTTATTTTCAAATTCAAAATATAGGGGCATATAGGATTCCATCCGTATACGCCCCTTTATAGATAGCAACTAGGCTCCAAAAAGAAATATCCACCTTGGTCAGTTGGATACTCTAAAAGACAAAGGCGATTTTGATTGTCTTTTTATGTTGCTTGCATCAATGAATTTTAATAAGGAATGTAATCTCTACCAGAGCCTATACAATATAATATGCTTAAGGTCATTGTAAATTGCAGAATAAATATCATATAATTCATTTCACTTTGCTTCTTATTTCTCTAAAAAAATGCGATAATGGTGTAAAACATTAAGGATGACACGATGACAAATATGATTACATTACGAGTGGACCCTAAATATACTATGGATTTAAACCGTGGCTATTCACTTATCTTAAAAGACGCAATCCAAAACAAAGAATTATTAGAATCAGAAGGTGAACTAATTCGCTTAGTTGATCAACATAACCGTTATATCGGAACAGGTTACTATGGTCATCAAAACAAAGGGATTGGCTGGATATTAACAACTAAAGAACATGAATTAATCGACCAAGCTTTCTTTACAAAGAAAGTGAAAGTTGCCTTATCTCATCGTGAAGATTTTTACCAAAATAGCCAAACAACTGCTTTTCGTGTTTTCAATGGCGAAGGCGATGGTATCGGCGGCTTAGCGATTGACTACTTTGATGGATATTATATGGTAAGTTGGTATAGTGAAGGCATTTATTCATTTAAAGAATATATTTACAAAGCACTTAACGAACTTGTTGAATATAAAGCAATTTATGAGAAGAAACGTTTTGACACAAAAGGACAATATATCGACCAGGATGATTTTGTAATGGGAACAGAAGGCGACTTCCCTATTATCGTCAAAGAGAACGGCATGAACTTTGCGGTTGATCTAAACGATGGTGCCATGACAGGTATCTTCCTTGACCAACGTGATGTTAGACGTGCAATTAGAGATCATTATGCAAAAGATATGAATATGCTTAACACGTTTTCTTACACTGGTGCCTTTTCAGTAGCAGCAGCATTAGGTGGTGCTACAAAAACAACAAGTGTAGATTTAGCTAAACGTAGTCTAGCTAAAACAATTGAACAATTCAGCGTTAACGGAATTGACTATGAAGCTCAAGATATTAAAGTTATGGATGTTTTCCATTACTTTAAATATGCGGAAAAACATGATCTGAAATTTGACTTAGTTGTACTAGATCCACCAAGCTTTGCACGTACAAAAAAGGCTACTTTCTCTACGGCAAAGGATTATCCAAAACTATTGGCAGATACTATTGCGATTACTGAAAAAAATGGTGTGATTGTAGCTTCTACTAATAACGCAAGCTTTGGTATGAAAAAATTTAAAACCTTTATAGATAAAGCGTTTAAAGAAACTAAAACTAAATATAAAATTATTGATCAATATGGACTCCCTAAAGACTTTAGAGCAAATCGCGATTTTCCAGAATTTAATTATTTAAAAGTCGTGTTCATCAAAAAACTAAGCTAAATACTCCCTAAAATTAAGCCGACACATCAATTCACTTGATGTGTCGGCTTTTTAATTTATTTTATTCACCTAATCTATTATTTATTTTAGATATAGATAGTTGTCTCATATAGATATTTTCCGTTTGAATATGATACTAAGATTGGAGGTGAATTGATTTTGGAAAAGAAAAAATGTTCTAGTTGTCACAGATATTTATGTAATTGTAGTAATTCTAACGAAACTACAAATAAAGGGCCAAGAGGATCCAGAGGGCCAAGAGGCGAGGATGGATTACCAGGGCCTACCGGTGCTACTGGACCAAGAGGTGAAAGAGGACCAAGGGGATTCAGGGGTAGTGGAGCTACTGGTGCTACCGGGCGTAACGGCGCTACTGGCGCTACTGGCGCTACTGGCGCTACTGGTGCTACTGGTGCTACTGGTGCTACTGGTGCTACTGGTGCTACTGGTGCTACCGGGCGTAACGGCGCTACTGGCGCTACTGGCGCTACTGGTTCTTCGTCAAACTCTCCATTTGCTTATATTCGACGAAATAAGAAGCAAATCTTATCAAAGAATTGCCCATATGTTAGGTGGAAAAGTATCCTTGGTTCTTCAGGCATTAACATAAATTCTAATCACCCTACTAGTATCAAGGTCACTACACCAGGATTCTACCTCATAAACGCTTTTGTTAATTTTAAAGGTACAAGTGCTTTTGTATTAGAATTAAATGGTCATGAACTCACCCCTTCAACACTGTTTTCACAAAATGATGGCTTTACAATGCCTGTCATTGTTAACATCCCCGCTAACTCTACATTAAAATTAAAGCTAAAAAGTAAAAATGAAGAAACAATTATTTCTTGTAGTGATTCCGTTTCTGCATCTATGACTATAGTCAAGATTTCAGAGTCCTAATCCGACTAAGCTTTGAAACTTTTAGTTTTCGCATTTGGCTATTTTAAGCATTAAAAAGTCACTATTTTTGCATTAATAGTGACTTCTTTTAATATAAGTAGTTATCTATTTTTCCCATTGAATCTAATTCGAATCTTCATCCAGAAAAGATAGATTTATAAACAAATCTCTTAAAATAATCCCATCATCTAAATAATCAATTCCTTTGGGCTAATATTGCAATACTTTGCACTTTTATACTTTAAGCGGATTTAGATCAATTTCAAATCCCATTTCTTCAAGCATCTTCTTATCTTCCTCACCTGGTTGTCCATCAGTTGTAAGATAGTCACCTAAGAATATAGAATTTGCTGGATATAGACTTAGTGGTTGAAGTGATCCTAAGTTAACCTCTCGACCACCGGATACTCTTATCTCTTTTGTTGGATTTATAAATCTGAAAAGTGCAAGTACTTTTAAACAATATCTAGGGTTTAGTTCATGTGTTCCTTCAAGTGGTGTACCATCAATTGCGTTTAAAAAATTAACTGGAATAGAATCTGCATCCAGAGCATGCAAGCTTCGAGCCATATCAATAACATCTTGTTTTGTTTCTTTCATGCCTACAATTACGCCAGAGCATGGCGAAATGCCCGCTGCTTTTGCACGTTCAACTGTTTGAACGCGATCATCATACGTATGTGATGTTGTGATATTAGCATGATTTCTAGCTGAAGTATTAATATTGTGATTGTAACGATCTACACCAGCTTCTTTTAGTTTTTCTGCTTGCTCTGGCTTTAAGATCCCAAGACACGCACAGATAGTCATTTCTTTATGCTTTTCTTTAATTGCCTTTACAGAATCAACGACAATATCAATTTCTCGGTTCGCTGGTCCTCTACCGCTTGCAACAATGCAATATGTGCCTACGTTTAATGCAGCAGCTCGATCTGCTCCTGCCATGATTTCTTCTTTCTTCATCATTGGGTATTTTTCGACTGGTGCTTTAGAAACGATTGATTGTGAACAGTATCCACAGTTTTCAGGACATAATCCTGATTTTGTATTGATAATCATATTTAGTTTTACTTTATTACCAAAATAATGATGACGAATCTGATAAGATGCATCAAGTACTTTTAATAAATCAAGATCTGAACATTCTAAAATTTCTAATGCCTCTTTATCTGTAATTTGGTAGCCTTCAATAACGTCTTGGGCCATTTTCACATAATTCATATTAATGACCCACCTTTACGATTTTTTTCAAGCGGAATCCAAATATCCCTGCAAATATAGCTAATATAATATCTTTTGGAAGTGGTGGAATCATCCATAACCATGCCATTTTGTAAGTAAATCCTTCTGGAGCAGATGCCCAAAGTTTATATGCATAATACATCCAATTTGTTCCTAGCAAATAATTAATTGCAATACCTACAAGAGCTGCTGCAATATACATAGATTTTGTACGACGAACATCTACCATTTTTCCGGCAACATATGCTGATAATATAAATGTAATAATAAATCCGAAAGTAGGGCTTAATATAGAAGAAAAACCACCGCTAAATTTTGCAAAAACAGGTGCTCCCACTAAACCGAGTAATGTATATACCGTTATTGATATAGCACCTAAGCGACTACCTAAAACAAGACCTGCTAATATTGCAAATAATGGTTGAAGAGTAATTGGCACCCCACCAACAACTAAAAACGGTGCAAAAGAAGTAATATTTGCCCCTATCATCATTAAAGTGGCAAACAATCCACAATAGACAATATCTAATGTTGAGAGCTTGCTCTTTGTTCTAGAAATATTTGTTGTCATTTACCTCACCCTTTTGTTAACTTATTTTAAATATAGGTTAACACATTCCAACGAATTTGGAACACTATTTTTAAAAATAATTAGAAAATTAAATAATAAAATTATATTGAATACATAATGTCTTAAAAAAACCACCTACTAAGCAATTAAATGCATGGTAGATGGTCTAATTCTCTATAAGCTACTATTCTCTTAACTTAAATATGTATATCTCACATTGATTTACTTCACAGTAAATTTCACTGCAACTGAGTTTTTAAATGTTCTCCCCTTTAATGTCTTTAAACCTTTTCGATTAATAAGTATTACATATTTACCTGTTGCTAGATTTTTTTTAGTCGATAGTTTAATCGTTTTGCCGTTTTTACTTTTCGATAGTTTGAAGCTGGCTATACTATTTCCTGAATGATTGATATAAATATGACTTACCTTCAGTGATGAAGATTTAATAGCTGTTTTAAAGGTAATCGTCGTATATTTCTTCTTTTTCATATTCGATAGATTTGTTGCTTTTACGTATTTTGACTTATTGGTTGTAGAAATTGCAGTTAAGTTAAGTTTATAGCGGTATTTTTTCACATACTTTTTTTGTGAAGCCGTTAAATCATTATAAACTACGTATGCTGGCAAAAATTCTTTTTTAAAATTGAGTTTTTTCCCTGACCGAATCTTTTTGATGATATTATTAATCTTCGTTTTATTTTTGCTTACATAAATTTTAGATGCCGATTCCTTTACTGTTGTAAATGATACTGTTTTTCCAGTGGATTCTTTTCCAAGAGGACTAATGGTTGTTACTTTTGCTTTATAGGTAGTACCTTGTTTTAATCCTTTTAATGTATAGTTGTTATTTGTTGTTGTGACTGCTTTCTTTCCAGTTACCTCTACTCTATATTTTTTCACTGGAACTATTGTATTTTTAGCCATTTCATAATGCAATATTGCTGAAGTTTTTTTAATACTTGATGCAGATAGTTTACTAACATTACTTGGGCTCTTAATAGTTGTGTTTAGTAAACCATATCCATATAGAGAATCCCTTCCTGTATCTCCCAAGTCAATTGCATAATTTCTAAGAACGGATCTCAACTCACTAGTTGTATATGTTGGGTATTTTTGTTTAAGCAACGCGATCATACCAGTAACATGTGGAGCAGCCATAGAAGTACCTGTCATTTTCACAATGGAGTCATTTGGAGTAAGTACATTTATATCAACTCCAGGTGCAGTATATTCTACCTGATTTCCAGTATTAGATTTACGCCAAATACTTCTATTACTATCTATCGAAGATACCGCAATCACTTCTTTATAATTTGCTGGGTATTGTACTGGCTGAAGATTACCTTCATTTCCAGCTGCAGCTACCATCGTAATGCCTGATTCATATGCTCTTTTTATAGCTTGATACAAAATTTGGTCATCCTTTGGAGTACCAAGGGACATATTGATCATATCAATATGATTTTCAATAGCCCATTCAACAGCCTTGAGAATTGTCTCCATTTTAGCACCATCATTATCAAAGACCTTCACACTATACATATCTACATCTGGTGCCACACCAACCAAGTAACCATCAACTAAACGCTTACTAACTTGACCCCCAATTAGACCTGCTACAGCAGTACCGTGCCCATCAAAATCCGTCGGTAGGCTTTCGTCTTCTTGGGTCGAATCGTCATCTTCAACAAATGAGTATTTTTTGACGTTTGCCAATGCAGGAATATCTGCAACACCTGTATCAAAAATTGCTACTCTTATACCTTCTCCTGTGACATTTTGTTTCCATGCATTTTGAATTCCCATCATACGCAAATTGACTAATGGTTTAATACTGCTTAAAGCTGTACCTTGTGTCTTTAAAGTGGTTGGATTTTTTTCAATCACCTGAATACCTTTGGACTGTTTTAAACGTATAAGAGTATCTGAGGTAAAATTCCCCTGCACAACTTTCAATTGTTCAAAATGATTTTCAATAGATGATGCTAGTTTCATAATCTGTTCTTTTCCTGCATCATTACTATATACGACCATTACATCTTTATACTTAATTTCTGAGGCTGAAGTATCATGTGCATTAAACATTACAATGCTCACTGCTAACATACAAAGAAGCCACCATTTCAGATATTTCCGCATAACTTCACCTGATCCTGATTACTATTTTTTATGTGTATTTCCAACATTTTTCGAGAAATTTTTTGATATTTTTATAGTAACATGTAGTATGAAAATGGTTATCTTACAAACCTATTAAATTTTTGTAACAGTAAATGTAGATTTTCAGTTAATCTATAGAGTTACACTGTCAGGTGCAATGTTGTCTCTTCTGTTCTATAATGTGATATATTGGGCTTTTACTTAATTAAGAACAAATTGAAACCTATCATATAGGTGAAGAAGGAGTTTCCATGTTTAGAAATAAAAAAATTAAAGTTCACGTTTCCGGATGGCCAGCTTTGCTACTGCTTATAGCACTTATTAGTATTATCCTTACTTTGGCTATAACTGTTCCTTACTTCGGATTTTATGGCTTGTATACTATAATGGCTAAGTTTAATCTAGCTAATATCGAAATCTTTGAAAAAGGCTATCAAAACTTTTTCTATTTTGGTTGGTTTATATTATTAATTTTTTCTATGATTGTTTTATTAGATTTCGTTTGTCTTTTTATCATCGCAAGTTTTAATTTGAAATTAACCAAATTTATCGATACGATTAGTTCTATTGCTCAATACGCAGTAAGTGTTATGATTTTCAAAAAATTTATTGTTGCAGGCTTTAATCGAATTAATGTTACTTGGAGTGGATCTATCATTCTTTTCTTAATGCTTTATATCATTGTAGCTGTATTTAGTTATGAAAAACCAAAGAGTGAAACCACCAGGTAAATTGAAATCCAATGGGTTAAATGTTAATTTCCCCTAAAGTTTTGTCAATATTATTAAAAAGCTTGAACGTTATTTAATAGTATGTTAGAATCCTAAAAGTTCGGTATTTTATTTAAAGATAAAATATCGAACTTCGTGTGAGTATAAACCTAATTTTGGGTCTTCAGCAGGTAGCTGAAGGCTCTTTTTTTATAGAAAGATATTGAGTGCTATAGAAAAAACTTTTTTGGCAAATAAAAAGCATCAAAAATTTTATAATCGTAAAATTTTTGATGCTTTGTTTTTTTAACTGGTCCTTACTGCGGCAAATACTTTCTACGGGTAAGGCAATCTCTTCTGCTATTCATTAATATATAATTCAAATACATCACTATAATCTTTTCTCAAATATTGTTCTTTGTTTTTTAAAACCCAATCGTTTGCGAATTTTGTAATCTGTTCAAAAGATTGTGCAGGTGTCACATCTTTAGCTTCTATTTTTCCAATAGATTGCGCAGCGTAACTTAAGCTATTTTGCGCTATTTCAAGGTTTTTCTTATTATGAAGCATCTCTACTGAAATTGCATGCAATGCTTTATATAGATCTTTTATTTCGGTATCAAACTTTTTATGAATATCAATTGACATAGGTATGTTATCAATGGTGAACTTAATTTCAATATCAAGATCTATAGTACCTGCCGTTTCTAACATTACATCAGAAATTGTACTATGCTCATAATCATAACGTTTTAATAGACGTTTTTTACTAAGAGCGGAATCTCCATCAACATGGATGAGTGCTTGGTTTGTAAAGCAATATTCATCTGACTTTGTTTTGATCAAGAAGTAAACAACTTCTCCTGATTCATGCATAACAAAATCATCAGATTCAGTTTTATCAAATTCCTCTTTCGGTACGACGATTCCAATATCAGATAATCCTAAGGCATCAGATGCTAATTTTTTTAACATAAAACTTTCCTCCTCATAATTGTTTCTTACCTAAATCTACGTCTCCCATGAAAAAAAGATTCAGAAATCAAACACTTTCAGCTTATTCATTTATCGGTTAGATTATTCACAATATAGAATTCGATAATGTATAGAGCTCCTCAAAAATTGTGGATAACAAGTGATTAACTTATTTTTAATCACTTGTTACGAACAGTTTGTGCATAAGTTTTTAGTCATCTGTGTATAAAGTATAACTTCTTGACAGAATATTTCTCTCTTCCTCACTGTAAAGTCAAATTTCAAGGTATGGACTAGATTTTATTCACAAGATTATTTTAGTTATGCACAGGATCATTCCCTCTTTCTCTTACACTTCAAAAATATTTACATCTCTAAAGCTGATTATATTCGTTCAAGTGTATATTTATACACACATTCACCTCTATATTTGCTAAAAAAGAAAAAATCATCTTTCTAAGTTTTAATAGTTATACACTAATTTGCTAATAGTACTTTTACGTAAACATTTTATATCTTCTTATCTATTCTAAAAATTGCTATAAATCACTTAATTTATCAATAATTCTCCAAACTACACATTTTACTAAAAAGTAAAATATATCAATTTTTTAAATATTTTTATATAATTTCCTTGCGCTATAAATATACAATACGCTATGATTATAGAAACACAAATACTGTAAAAGGTGGATGGACTTTCGTAATATGTTCGTGAACTACCAAAAAATATCGAAATATTCTGTCTTCGTTTGTTAGGGGGATTCACCATGATTGAGTTTAAAAATGTGAATAAGTATTACGGAGATTTCCAAGTATTAAAAGATATTAATCTCACTATTAACAAAGGTGAGGTTGTAGTCATCATTGGACCATCTGGTTCTGGTAAAAGTACACTTCTTCGTTGTATGAATCGTTTAGAAACAATCTCTGATGGGTCATTAACGATTAATGGTGTCGAATTACACGATAAAAAAACAGATATTAACAAACTACGTCGTAAAATTGGTATGGTATTTCAACACTTTTACCTTTATCCACATAAAACGGTACTAGAAAATATTATGTTGGCACCTGTTAAGGCACTTGGCCAATCAAAAGAAGAAGCAAAAAAAACAGCATTAGCCTATTTAGAAAAAGTAGGAATCCCAGAAAAAGCAGATGCTTATCCATCACAACTTTCAGGTGGTCAGCAACAACGTGTCGCTATTGCCCGAGGACTTGCGATGCATCCAGAAATTATGCTTTTTGATGAACCTACATCTGCACTCGACCCAGAGATGATTGGGGAAGTTCTAGATGTTATGAAACATTTAGCGAAAGAAGGCATGACAATGGTTGTTGTCACACACGAAATGGGCTTTGCAAAAGAAGTGGCCGATCGCATTATTTTTGTCGATAAGGGTCAAATACTTGAGGATGCAAATCCGACAACGTTCTACCAAGAACCAAAGGAAGAACGCGCTAAGTTATTCCTTAGTCGGATTTTAAATCATTAATGTAAATTGAGGGGGAGAAATGGATGTTCAAAAAGAAAAAAAGTTTATTAACAGTGTTACTTTTAGCAATGCTTTCAGTTCTTATGTTAGCAGCTTGTGGTACTAAGGATGATTCTGAATCAGGCAGTGGTAGTGGTTCAAAAGAAAGTAAAAATTCACTAGAAGCCATTAAAGAAAAAGATAAAATTGTATTTGGTGTAAAGAATGATACCCGCTTATTTGGTTTAAAGGATCCTAAAACTGGTAATATTGAAGGATTCGATATTGATATCGCTAAAGAAATCACAAAGATTATTTTAGGTGATGAATCCAAAGCGGAGTTTAAAGAAGTAACTTCAAAGACGCGTATACCTATGTTACAAAAAGGCGATATTGACGCTATTGTTGCTACGATGACAATAACTGAAGAGCGTAAACAAGAAGTAGACTTTTCTGATGTCTATTTCAAAGCGGGTCAAGCTCTACTTGTTAAAAAAGGGAGTCCAATTAAAAGTATTAAAGATATTAAAAAAGGGACAAAGGTTCTTGCTGTAAAGGGTTCGACTTCAGCTGTTAATATTCGCGAAAAAGCACCCGATGCAACAGTTTTAGAATTTGAAAACTATGCTGAAGCTTTTACCGCTTTAAAAGCGAAACAAGGTGATACGTTAACAACAGATAACGCCATTCTTTACGGTATGGTAGACGAAGATCCGAACTATCAAGTGGTTGGGGACATCTTCACGGATGAACCTTATGGTATTGCTGTGAAAAAAGATAGCCCAGAGTTAGTTAAAGCGATTAATGATGCATTAAAAGAGTTACAAAGTAACGGTAAATACGATGAACTTTATAAAAAGTGGATTAAAACAAGTAACTAATCCTATTCATTCATAAAGTTTTACTTATTAAAGAATCTTTACTAATGGCTCTATAAAAGACGCATAAATATGGCCATGAAAATTTTAACGGGCAGTCACCTATTCTAATGGATGTAATTAGATATTAGGTTGTTACTGCCCGTTCCTTCTTGGTATTACTGCTTAGAATTTAAACTACACGTATTGAGTAAGGAGTGACCAGAATGCTCGACTTTTCAATTTTGACCGAAAATTGGGATATGTACATAGAAGGCTTTATAAACACGATTTATATAAGTGTAATTGGCCTTATTGGAAGTTTTGTATTTGGAACGATCTTAGCTGTCTTTCGAATCGCGCCTTTTAAACCTTTAAATTGGATTGGAACGATTTATGTTGAGTTTTTCCGTAATATTCCGTTATTAATTATTGCATTTTTCTTATTTACGGCCCTACCTACAATTGGTATACAATTAGATGGTTTTAAAGCGGGAACGTTAGCACTTATTATTTACACATCTGCTTTTATAGCAGAAGCTGTCCGAGCTGGTATTTTATCTGTACCTAAAGGGCAAACAGAGGCAGCTAGATCCTCAGGTTTAACATATATTCAAACGATGAATCTTGTTGTTTTACCACAAGCGATTAAAATTGTTATTCCACCTCTTGGTAACCAATTTATCAATCTTGTTAAAAACTCATCTATTTTAACAATTCTAGCTGCCGGGGATTTAATGTATCAAGCTGATTTAATCTCTACTAGAACTTTTGTTACGTTCGATGTTTACATTTTCGTTGCATTATTTTATCTAGTTCTAACTATACCTCTTAGCACTGGTGTTAACTATTTAGAAAAACGCCTTGCAAAGAGCAATTAAAGGAGGGCGAGTCTATGGATTTTACTGGTGCTTATACTCCAGATCATTTAAAGTTCTTGTTCGATGGTTTTCTAATTACTTTAAAAATTGCTGTTATATCAATTATTGCTAGTTTTGTTATTGCAGCAATTGTTGGTGTGATTCGCTATACGAAAATACCTGTGGTTTCTCAAGTGTTCGCTGTCATCGTTGAAGTAATTCGAAACTTGCCGCTACTTTTAATTATCTTCTTTACCTTTTTTGCTTTACCGGAAATCGGTATTGAGATGAGTATTGAAATGGCTGCTATTGTGGCACTAACAATTTTTGAGGCTGCAATGATTTCAGAAATTATTCGTAGTGGCTTGAACTCTATTGATAAAGGGCAAATTGAAGCTGGACGTTCTTCGGGTTTGACTTATGTTCAAACATTATGGCATATTGTTTTACCGCAAGCATTACGAAGAATGGTCCCACCAATTGTCAGTCAATTTATATCACTATTAAAAGATACATCATTAGCAGTGGTTATCGCTCTACCGGAACTGATGCATAATGCACAAGTGATTAATGCACAAAATGTCAACTTTATCATTCCTATTTTCATACTTGCAGCATTAATGTACTGGGTTGTCAATTACGTTCTATCCATTGTAGCAAGAAGATTAGAGTTAAAAACTTCATGATTTATGTCTAATCTACCTAGGAGCTATAATAGGAACCGCCTTTTCCTTTTTCAAAAACCTAACATAATTCTAAATAAAAAGAACAGGGCCCATGAAAAACATTTCATGGGCCCTGTTTTTTTATTTTCGGAGATCAAGCGCTTATTAATACTAATTTTACTTGTTCTAAAACGCTAAAGCATATCACTCTGTTACTCGCTCAAAAAAGTCATTGACTCTTGTATAATCGGCAATATTCCGATTACAACTTTCACTGTCCGAACAAATATAATTACTATGCTTTTTAAACGTATCGATAGCTTTCCCCTTTTTCGTTGTTGTGAACAAACTAACATCGGAATGATGATGACATATTGCACAAATTCCTTTAATCGTATTTGCTTCTACCTGGCCTTTAATAGCCTTTAGCTTGCCTTGTTGTTCAACAACGATATATTTTCGATGTGTGCTGGCATCGTGCCACGTAAAATAACATATATGACGAAAATCAATAGATTCTATGTTGGGTAATTTTAATTTCTTTTCCTTTTTAAAAAGACTCTTTAAATTACTGGTCGTTACTTTTTTAAAAGGTATGACAAAAGGTTTTAAGCTCTCCAAATATAATTCAGCTTGTGTTCGATCTGTCATCTTATATAATTGCTCAATTACAGTTAATTGAACATCGGATGGTTGAATATTTTTTTCAATTTCTGTTTCAACAAGCCCTTTAACAGCAAGTAATACATTGCGATCCTTTGTTGTATTATAAGCATTTAGAAGCTTATTCATCTGTTGTTCGATTAAATGATAATTTGCTACGGATAAGAAAGGTTGAATTGTTTGTTTTTCCATTGAAATCACTCCAATTTTTTAGGCTTTTTGTTTTTGGTTTTATGGCCTAAAGAAATGATCCAACATGAATATTCTATAAAACTTCGATGGAGATTTCCTTGACCATGAAGTTTCGTGCATTAGAGTATGCATTACAAAATAATGCAGACATTTAGATTCCTCCTTTAAAAAGAACTGCTTTTATAGTAGCACCAACTAATACAAAATACAATATTTGTAAGAACTATCGAACTAATTTTTTCTGGTCGTGTACAAGTCAGATGCCTCATCAAAATAAAATCGACGTTTTCCTTTTCCGAATACAACCAACATTATATGGATAAATAGAACAATTGTTAAGATGAAATACAATAAGTTTATCCCTAGTGGAAGGAATACCGATACATGATAATAAGGTGATGCCATTGAGATTTGTGATTGATTTAAGACATTCACCACGAATGTTACAAAAAATGTCACATATATTGCAGCAAATCGTTTAAAAAGACGGCTTATTGTAGTCATCTTACTAATTTTACTATCATATCGGAAACGCAGTATATATGTTCCTATCGTTCGACCATTCCATATCATTGGTATAACAAAGAAGAAGAAAAAGTAAGAGACAGACCGAATAAGAAATTCATTGATATCATTTGTACTCGTAATATCCAAGAATGTTTGTGCCAATAAGTCTGAGACAAACAAATCAACAATCATTGCTAGTAATACAGCCATCGGTTTGACTTCATCTAATTTTAATAAGCGATCTGCTTTTTCATGTATTCTTTCTTTTGACGGGAAAAATGCTAACACTGCAGGAGCAATGAAAAAGCCAACAATCCCACCTAATGTATTTAGTATTAAATCGTCCACATCAAAAATTCTATAAGCACAATTATAATAACCATAAATGCCGGTTACCTGTGTTATTTCATAAAATAATGTTACAAGGAATGTAATCCCTAACGCTTTCCCCCATTTTTTCTTTTCCTTTAAAAAATAGCGCAAATAAACGCCTAATGGCATTAACAACAAAAAGTTGAAAAATGCTTGATAAAAAGCGGATTGTGTAAATAAGTTCATGTACGTCCCGGGTTTAGACCAAACGATATTACCACTGTCGAAAATTTCCGATACAAAACGAAATGGGACGAATGAATAATGTTGTGTTCCTGGCTCTTGCATCGAACAAGTATCACGAATTGCTGGCAATGGTAAAAGAACGAGAAATAAGGCTGATAAAAAATAGAAAACAAATGAAAATGAAATGATTGTCGTAGATAATGGCATAAATCCATATTTTCGATATGTATAAATAAGCCACGGAATCCAAATGACAACTGCCAACAAAACAAACACAATGATTGCTGCATAAATTGGTTGGATATACGTATCCATTTCTTACATCTCCCTTAACAAACATTTGAACGGAAATAGACATCCAGAAATCCTACACTTGAGTATTCCCGAATGTCTATTCACTAAAGCATATAGCCGTTTGATTTTTATTCTCCGGCTGCAATACGATCTTTACAAAAGTTTAAAATCAATTCTTCTTCATCGTCTTCCAATGCAAAGTCTAATAGTTTTTCATCTGCTTTAGCTGTGATAAAGTAATTAGCTAATGAAATTTCTTCATCTTTTTTGGCAATAATAACGCGGATTTCAAGGCCACCTTCTGTATAAAGTTCATCCTCATCATCAACATTAATATCCAAAACAAATTCATAACGCTGACCTTCAATTATATGAGTCGGATCTAAGATTTCCTCCATTGTATATGCTAAAATATCCAATAATATCGCTCCTTTTACATCTTTCATTACTTTATAATATAGGAAATTGGCAATTAGTAAAGTTTTATGATGAAAATGAGCAAAAAGATAAGGAGTGTTGGAAGATGCAAGAGCTTTTCTATTATCAAGATGTGATGATGAAAGAATTTGACGCAACTATTCAATCACAACAAATAGATGTAGATGGACGAAAATATATTGTTTTAGATAATACTGCTTTCTATCCGACTGGTGGTGGGCAGCCTCATGATACAGGTATGTTAAATAATGTTAAAGTCATTGATGTAGAAAGAATTGATGATGAGATTCGACATTATGTAGATGAACTATTACCAGAGGGTACTAAAAAAGTACATGGCGTATTAGATTGGAAACGTCGCTTTGATCATATGCAACAACATGCTGGGCAACATATTTTAACAGCGGCTTTTGTTGAGATCTTAAACTATCCAACAGTAAGCTTTCACCTTGGAACTGAAACTGTAACAATCGATATTGATGTACCTAATCTATCTGACCAGGAACTTGCCTTTGTTGAAAAAAGAGCGAACGAAATCATTTTAGAAAACCGCCCCATGAAAACAAAATGGGTAACCCAAGACGAACTTGCAAACTATACGTTACGAAAAGCTGTAGCAGTCACAGGGGAAATTCGCCTTGTTATTATCCCTGATTATGATTACAACGGCTGCGGAGGTACTCACCCAACTTCGACTGGACAAGTTCAAGCAATTAAAATAATAGCAACTGAAAAACAAAAGAAAAAGACTCGTGTACATTTTGTCTGTGGTAGTCGTGTACTTCAAGAACTTCATTGGCGAAAAAAAGAATTATCTGAAACAGCTCGCCTCGTGAATGCACCAGAAGAAGAAGCAGCTCGAGCAGTAACAAAGCTTTTGCAAACGCAAAAGTCACTTGAAAAGTCATTAGCAGATGCACATGCAAGAATTTTATCCTTCGAGGCTAAAGAATTATTACATCTAGCATCTAATCACCTAATCCATAAGATATTCACTTCTCGCTCCGTGCAAGAACTTCAACAATTGGCGCGCGCAATCGTTGCAGCAGATGAAAAAAGTACAGTGTTATTCGTTTCAGAGCAAACAGATAGGGTACAATTCGTGGCAGCAAAAGGACAATCAGCGCCAACTGATAGTATGAAAAGAATCACCAATACGATTCTTCCAATCATCAAGGGTAAAGGTGGCGGTAGTGATAGCTTTGTACAAGGTGGCGGTGAACCTACTATTTCAGCTGAAGAACTATTAGAAGAAATGATAAGAATATTAATGTAAAGTGAACCTCTCATCTGTGGGAATTTCTTCATCCCACAGATATTAGTGTATGTACATGTACAATTATACTAAAAAACTGTGAATACACTTTGTGCACTCACAGTTCAAATAGAAACGTTGTCTCCTAGATTAGTCAGTTATACTACCTGGTGAGAAAATCATGGACGGCTCAGATATTATGTTTGTGATAAAAAGATTCCAATCTTCGATCATCGTGTAGAAGTGGAAGACATCAGGTTTTCCTGCAGGATACGTAATAGACTCTGCATCCAAATAAAATTCATCCCAATCATTTTGTTCCTGATAACGTTCGAGCAAACTTCCTGCTTCTACCTTCTTTTGAAATTCTTCAAAAGCGCTCGGTATTACATCTAAAAAGATTATTTCAATATTCTCTTCTTGTATTTGGCTACGCATTCTATTCGCCCAATATAAAACAACATTTTCATCTAACTTTGCATACTTTGTATTTTGGCGTGAATAAGGATAATGCTTAGCCTCTTCTTGTCGTTTATTAATATCTTCAATCTTATACTTAGTAAAGGACTGATATACTTTTATAAGTTTTTCTTTCAACTTTGGAGATAATCCATCCTTACGCAACAAAATTTCTAATTTCATGCCTAAATAGCCTAGCTCTATCCCTAACTGTTCTTCGCTAATTGCCGTTGATTTTTGGTTAATGAGCCATCTAAACGCTGATTGATAAAAAGCTCCTGCAGCTGCGAGATCTAGCGTTGTGTATAATCCTTCAGGCAAGTATATACATTGTGTATAAATTTTTGAAACGGCTAAACGTAGAATATCACCCATAAAGTAAGAATCTCTTTCCAACCATTCATCTTTTGTCCCTTGAATATAGGCATAATCTGGATTAATATTGATAAACTGATCATATTGCTGAATCTTACGTTCATATAAAGCTCGAATTGATTGACGAAGTAATTCTTTTTCTCCATCAATTTCATTTAGTTCAAAGAACGTACCTACTGTATCTACGTAAGCATTTGAAAGGCGATCAAATCCACGCCCAAAAATCTTATTTAGTTTTTCAAGATGCGTTGTTTTTTCTTCACCATCAAAATCACGTTCAATCCTTGCTTTATACGTAATATATTCAGATGCTAGATAGTTAATATGTTCGCTAATAGCGGCAATTCTTTCAAAAGAAACACCACCTCGCGCACTCACATTAAATTCAACCATCTTCCAAAATATATCCTTTGGTAATCCATTCGTTTCAATTTCACTTTGAGTGAGTGCTTGAACCTTCATCCACTTATTTGCGGAGAAATGCTGAGGTTTTTTCTTTTCAATATATTTTTTATATTGTTCTTTTAGTTTTTCTATTATTTCAAAATTTAAATTACTATTTGAATTCGTTCTTTCATTTTCGATACTCAATTTATCGATAGACAGTGGAGATAAAGGCCAATGATCATGTTCCCTCATAATTTGTAAGGGCCCCCTTTGTAATGTTACAGACCAAATCTATTAATCATTATGGATATTCTATCAATAATTATTGTATTAAACTAGAGAATTTTATACATTCAAATTAAAAAACTAGCAATTTTCACGATATTTTCACTATTCTGCATACATATAACCACATATCAGCTAAATAAAAAATGCCTACTTCAACTAAGATAAGCTTGTTGAAGAGGCATTTATATTTTTTCTTATCATCAATAAATATTTTTAGTAACTGAATTTTTTAATAAGTATTCGATTTCTTTAAATCCTAATTTTTCTGCATGTTCAAGTGGTGTGACATCATCTTTGTCTGCAATATTTGGATTTGCTTTATGTTGCAATAATAATTGGACACATTCTTGATATTTCTTACTGCCATCACCTAAGATAACTGCTTCTAGTAACGCTGTCCATCCTAAGTTATTAATGTGATTAACATCTATTGTTGTCTCATTTAATAACCAACGCAAAACATGAATATCACCATGTTCAGCTGCTGGTATTAGCGCTGTGTTTCCATATCGATCAGTACTGGTTGGATTAGCACCCGCTTTTGTCGATAATTTAAGAATATCCAAATAACCTTCTGCAGCGGCATATAGAAATGGTGTATTATGCATATCATCTTGAATATTCACATCGGCACCTGTTGCAATAAGAATTTTAGCAATTTCCACATCATTATTATATGTAGCAATCATCAGTGGAGTTCGTCCTCTTTCATTTCTTTGATCTAAATCTGCTCCGGAACGAATTAGCTTTTTTACCGCATATACATCTTGTTGATGAACAGCATTCAATAATGTTTGTTTAGTATCTTTATCTTTTGTAAATTTAACTAAGGCAAATCCTAAAGACAATGCGACCATTGCAGCTTTATGTCTTTTTTTCATGTGTTTTCCTCATTCCCATTTGCTTTCGTTCACTAATATGCAATTCCTACTCTTGTGTGTAAAAATTGTTTTTTAAAACATTCTTCATAGGCAAATCTCGCAGTATCACCTACTGTAATTTTTTGTCCATTAAGAGGTAGCTGATTTTTTTCTATTCTATATTTTCCGGTTTCTTCCCCATCCGGTAAATATGTTGGACAAACAATTGTCCAGTCTAAATCTGATTTCTTTAGCATTTGAAAAATCTTTGCATGCTCTTCTGCAGCAAATGTCTTTTTCTGTTTAGATTCACTTGTTTGAAAACGAAACTTTCCAGATTCTATACGGCTATCTAAAATACCTGCCGTGCCTATAGTGACGATTCTTTTTATATCATGTTTCTTCATGGACAAAATAATATGTGGAATACTTTCAGATAATGTGGTTGTACCATTTGCATTTAAAGCACTAATCACGATATCTGCATCAATAATGGTCTGCTCAACATCTTCTATACTCAAAGCATTTCCTTGCAAAATGGCTAAATGGTTATGTTCTTCTAGTTTTGACGGAGTGCGAGGAGTGCGGACAAGAGCGGTAACTTTGTGTCCATCTTGTAGTGCCATTCGGACAATTTCTCCACCGACTCTTCCCGTTGCACCCAAAACAGCCAGTCTCATTTTATAATTTCCCCTTCCAGCTTTATTCTAATCATTATTTTATCATTTAGCATTTTCCTTACAAATAAAATGATTTTTGCACATAAAAAGCGATGAAATATATATGTAAATTTTTATACTCTTATGTCTAGAAATTGTTAGGTCCCTATACCTTTAAAATATCGTCCATTCATTTTAATTTCTAAGTACTTTTATACAAAATAGCGACTGAGGCAAGTCTTTTACTATGAAGTAATCTGCTATAAAAATAAGCCTCCCCTTATAGAAGAGACTCTTCTTTTGTAATGGTTGATGAACGATTACTACTATCATCGTCTTTTTTATCTGGAAACAGCACATGATGCAATTCATCATCACCAGACCCCTCTGCTAGCTTTACTCCTGAACGATAAGCTGCTCTGCATATAAGATGCCCTGCGACTGGCGCTGTTAAAAAAACAAAAAGAATACCTAGCAAAATTCGAATGCTAAAAAATCCATCATGCGCCCAAAAATACAGAAAGGCTCCTAGTAAGGATAGTAGGACAGCTAATGTCGAACTTTTTGTTGCTGCATGTGATCGAGTATAAATATCTGGTAAACGAATAATTCCGAACGCACTTACAACACTCATCAAACTTCCAACTAAAATCAGCAAAACACCTGTCCATTCAAGAATCGGATTTACGCTCAATAATTTTCCCCCTCTCCAAATACTTTGAAAAGGCAATGGTACCGATAAATGATAAAATCCCTAATATTAAAATAACTTCTAAAAAGGCTTTTGTTTTAAGTAGAATTGATACAATTGCAATCATCGATAATAATGTAACGCCAATCATGTCTAGCGCCACAACGCGATCAGGCATAGAAGGGCCTCTAATAATTCTAAAAAGGGCAACTATAATCGTGATTGAAAATAACACTAAAGATAAGATCAAGATTTTCTCTGTCATTTTCGGGTCACCTCCATAATGACCTTTTCAAAGTTTTCTATCGAGCGGAGTACAGAACCTTTCGATTTTTCAATGTCCATAGCGTGAATATAAAATTTCCTTCCATTTGGTGAAACTTCCATTACGACAGAGCCAGGAGTCAATGTTAAAAGAAGAGCTAATGTTGTAATTTCACCCTCACCTTGCAAAGCAGTTTTATAAGTAAAAATACCAGGTGTAATATTAAGTTTTGGGCTACATATTTGGCGTAGCACAAGCAAGCTAGATAAGATTAATTCCCATACAAATATCGATACTAATTTTCCAACAGCAAAAATCCTCTTTAAATAAAACTGCATACCGAAAAATCGGTGCATTAAATATAAAATCAAAATTCCAATTAAAAATCCGGTAAAGAACGTTGTAAAATGTGCTTCATTTTCATCCTTTAAAAGCATCCAAAGTACTGCTATAAAAATATTTAATAGAAACTGTGTTGGCACACGTTCACCTCTTCTCTATTTTTCTAATACTGCCTGAATATAGATTTCCGGATTTACAATAGTTTTAGTAGCATCCTCCACAAAACTTGAAAAACCCTCTGCACCAAATCCTAATCCAAATGTGCAACATGCAAGTAACAAAATAGGTATTAATTGCCCCTTTGGAAGAGGTTTTTCGTCACCAATACTAACAGAAGTTTCGCCAAATATTGCTTGTAGAAACACACGCAATAATGAGTACAACACAACAACACTAGAAAAAAATGCAATGGCTAACACAACATAGGATTCTGCTTCTATTAATCCTTGTCCTATCAATATTTTCCCGACAAATCCACTGAATGGTGGAATACCAGCAAGCGATATCATAACGATAAAAAAGAGCCAACCGAATAACGGATAATGTCTAATTAGCCCACTCATCCGATCAAATCTTTTCTCACCTGTTAAGTTAATCATCGTACCAACAATAAGAAATAGCATAGCCTTCGCAATCATGTCATGCATTAAATAATAGATCGAACCTTGTAACGAAGAATCTGTTGCTACCCCAAGACCCATTAAAACGAATCCAACACCAATAACAACATTGTAAGCAACAACCTGTCTTAAATCTTTATACGCAATTGCTCCTAAACACCCTGCTATTATGGTAACTACAGACATTCCTTCGATTAATATATGTGTCACTTCTGGCTTATGATAGAAAACCAATGTAAACATTCGAATCAAAGCATAAATACCCACCTTCGTTAATAACGCTCCAAACAATGCTGCAACTGCAGTTGGTGGCACACTATATGAACCTGGCAACCAAAAGAATAATAATAAGCCAGCCTTTAAAGCAAAAACAACTAAAAATAGCAAACTAATGGTTGTAAGAAGTGCATCCTGTCCCTCCTCAGCAACGCGAACAGAAAGATGAGCCATATTGAGTGTTCCTAAGGTGCCATATAAAAAGGCTAGTGCTACAAGGAAAAACCATGAAGCGAGGACATTAATCAGGACATACTTTAAAGACTCTCTAAGTTGTTTCTTGTTACCACCTAGTGCGATTAATGCATAAGACGCTAATAACATTACTTCAAAACAAACAAACAGATTAAAGATGTCTCCTGTCATAAACGAACCATTTACCCCTGCAATCATAAAAAGAACAAATGGGTAAAAATACATCTTCTCATGTCTTTCCCCTATAGATGAATAGGCATATATTAAACAAATTAATGTAACAATACTAGCGATTAAAACAAGTAAAATGGCAAAGGAATCAGCAACAAATGAAATACCATAAGGCGGTAGCCAACCACCAAAATCCAAACGCATAATGCCACTTGCTTGAATATTCTCCAATAGAACAATACTGATGAAAATAAGGGACAGCATTGTTATCAAACTAAGAGCTCTTTGTACTCGGATATGATTTTTAAGAAATACTAGAACAATTCCTATCATAATAGGGACAACGAGAGGCATAACAACTAAATTATTCATACTTTTGCCCCCTTAAACTTTCAAAATCATCAGATTTACTTGTTTGATAAATTCTAAAGGCAAGAACTAACACAAATGCTGTCACAGCAAAGCTAATTACAATGGCTGTTAAAATTAATGCTTGTGGAAGAGCATCTGTATAGGGACTTTCTGCTTCTTTTAAAAGAGGTACATTACCTTTTTTAACGCCTGCAATCGTTAAAATAAGTAAATGAACTGCATGAGACAATATTGCAGTCCCTAAAATAACTCGAATCACATTTTTTGAAAGAATTAAATAAGTAGCAACTGAAACTAGTACACCGATTAATAAAATCATCATTGTCTCCATCACTACTCACCACCTTCACTAATATTCAAAATGATTGTTACTACAACACCAACTACCGTTAACGTAACGCCCGCTTCAAACAGCACTACACTTGCCAACTCTTTTTCACCTATAAGCGGAAAATGTACTGCTATCGCAGCTTGAGTTAGAAAGTCTTGACCAAATAATACAGAAGCAAATCCAGTTCCAGTTGCCAATAATACACCGATAGCAGCAATGATCTTAAAATCAAAAGGCATCCCTTTATGAACTATTTCTATACCTGCTGCTAAATACATCAAAACGATAGCTGAAGCTAATACTAGTCCTCCGATAAATCCCCCTCCAGGAGAATAATGACCTGAAAAAAATAAATAGACGGCCATCGTTAAAATGATAAATACAACAACTTTTGTTACTGTTTTTAAAATGACATCGTTAGTCTTCAAAATCGGTCCCTCCTTTTTTCGCTTTAAACTTGATCAATGTATATACACCAAGTCCAGCTATAAAGAGGACAACCACTTCTAACATAGTATCAAACCCACGAAAATCACCTAATATGGTGTTCACAATATTTGCACCACCAGCTAGATTGTATGCATCTTCAAAGTATTTAGATATTCTCTCAAACTTATCAAAGTTTAGTACTGCCAATGAAATAACCACTACTAATGCTCCTACAGTAATTGAAATAATACTATTCGATATTTTCGTAGAGATTGATAATTTCTCTGTACTCCACTCCGGTAAGTAATAAAAACAAAGTAAGAACAATACGGTCGTAACAGACTCCACAACAAGTTGTGTTAAAGCTAAGTCAGGTGCCCTAAATAAGACAAAAAAGAAAGTAACGCCAAAACCTAATACACCATTTAAAATAACAGCGGTGATGCGTGATTTCACAAATAGTATGGAAATAGCAGCTAATAACATCACACCAATCAAAATCCATTCATACCACTCAATAGATGCGTTATTCTCTGTGCTAAATGAAAAGGCACCACTATAGAAAAAGAAAACCCCAACCGAAAAAATAAAGAAACTATAAATATAAAAAGCATAGTGCCTTAGCAATCCTGTCATATAGCTATTTGTCACTTTATTACTTAGACTTTCAGAACCAGAAATAACGTTGACATATAACGCATTCAAAGACCAATTTGGTGGATAAAAACGATATATCCCCATCCATTTTCCTAACAAACGATACAATATCGTTCCTATCAAAATGACTGCAATGGTCATTAGTATTTCTGTATTAATACCATGCCAAGCATGAATTTCAGGTGTTAGTTTTTGAGCTGGTGCTAAATTAGGATAAATACTTACCATCGCTGGCTTTAAAATATACTTTCCTAATGTATTTGGAAAAAAGAATAGACTAATTACCATTATGCAAAGAATAAATGGAGCGACAAGTAAAGGAAAAGGAGCCTCATGAACAGGCCTCTCTACTTTCTGAATTAACGGTCTTCCTAAAAAAGCTTTAAAAATGATTATCATACAGTAGATAAACGTAAACACACTAGCTATCCAAGCAATAACAGGAAATAGAATTCCGACACTACTTATAGAAAATAGATTCAGATCTTTTATATGGAGTACAGCAGCGAAAAACAGCTCCTTACTTAAAAAACCATTAAATGGTGGCATTCCTGCCATGGAAAGACTGCCAATAACAGCTACAGTAAATGTTAGTGGCATAATGGACATTAATCCGCCTAATCGTCGAATATCCCTTGTACCAACTTCATGGTCCACAATCCCTACCATCATAAATAACGCACCTTTAAATGTAGAATGGTTGATCAAATGGAATAAAGCTGCGAAAGTTGCCTGCGTATAAATAACCGTATCCGCTTCAAAATCGAGTGCATATGCAACAGAACCCATACCGACCAAACTCATAATAAGCCCTAACTGACTAACTGTTGAAAATGCTAATAAAGCTTTTAAGTCAGTCTGTTTCACAGCATTAAATGATCCCCAGAATAGAGTTATTAGTCCTACCGTCGTTACAATCCAAAACCATAGCATTTCTCCACCGAAAATTGGGGACAAACGTGCAACAAGATAAATCCCTGCCTTTACCATAGTCGCTGAATGTAAATATGCACTAACTGGTGTTGGTGCTTCCATCGCATCAGGTAGCCATATATGAAACGGAAATTGTGCTGATTTTGTAAATGCACCTAAAAGAATAAGTATCATCGCTGGAATAAATAATTCATGTTCAGAAATATGCTCTATTTGATGGATGATTTCATGCACACTATAAGAATCTGTCATCATATGCAGCATAATAAATCCAACTAACATCGACACTCCACCTGTAACAGTGATTAACATTGATTTTTGAGCACCCGCACGAGATGCTTTTCTATGATGCCAGAATGAGATTAATAGAAAAGAGGACACACTTGTTAATTCCCAAAATGCATACAATACCATGAGATTATCTGAAAATACGACGCCTAGCATAGCGCCCATAAAAAGAAGTAAATAGCAGTAAAAATGTTGTAGGGATTCTTTTGAAGATAAATAGAAAATGGAGTATAGAACAACCAAACTCCCTATTCCAGAGATTAAAAGACCAAAAATCATACTAAGACCATCTAGGTACGTCGTAAAATTGATGTCTAAAGATGGAATCCACTGATAAGTATGCGTATAAGGGTTGCCACTTGCTATGATTGGAATTAGTCTAGCAAGTATGATGAAGACGATGATTGGAACTGTCAAAGCGAGCCAACCAATATGTATTTTTGTGAATTTCTTATTTATTATCGAAATAATAAACGCCATCAAAAACGGCAATATAATTGCTACATGTATTGTCAATAAACCTTCCTCCTATCTTCAAAATAGATGTGGGAATATAATACAAATAAGTATATGCTTGACGAAATTTAGTGGTCCCATCATAATAAGTAGCTAAATAACGCAAAAAATAAAAGACGTGGAGCATGGAGTACCTTTAATAAGGGGGTTGCATAAAACTACGCATACTTAAATTATACATTATTTTCTCTAAATTCATATTTTTAAGCCCTATAAAACTCATATTTTCTTATTTTTATTTATTAATAGTCATAAAATTGTTAAAAAGAAGGTGGAAAGAAACGTGAAACATTTGCATGGACGTATGGATGAAAGTATTTTAGTATGTGTCTATTATGGACCAAATGGTGAAAGGTTGATAAAAAGGGGACATAAAATTGCTCAGATGCTAGACTGTCCTTTTTATATTTTAACTGTTGACTCACTTCCTTATGATGATTTAGATGCCGAAAAACTCGCATACATCGAACAATGGAAAGAACTTTGTGAAGAATACAAAGTAGAAGAATTTATCATTCGTGATAATGAAAAAAGGCCTATTCAATCGGTCATAGCTGAGGTTGCGAATAACCTTAATATTACACAAGTTATTATTGGTCAAACAGCCCAAAGTCGATGGGAGGAAATTACAAAGGGGTCTTTTATGAACTTACTCTTAAGGGAAATCCCATTTGTTGATATGCACGTTGTATCTGTTGAACGTTTTATCCATAATGAAGAAGACACAGTTTATGAAAAGGGTGTAAGAGGTTATCTTGTACGTGAAGAAAAACAATACAAAGTAGTATTTACATGTCCAAAAGAAATCTGTCATACGGGTATATTCTTCAAAGAGATTGGTACCGACTTTGACAATGGTATTTTCAAATTTATGCATGAAGGAAAAATGCATGAAATACAAATAATTGAGAGCTTTGCGATAGACAAAAATGTGATTCCCAAATGTACAGCAAAATAACTAAAAAAACTGTTCATGAGTATCATAATTCCCATGAACAGTTTTCACTATCTATTTCCCCTTTTTCCGCTCTTCTTTTTTCTCTTGTTCTATATTTGGATTTTTTTCATAAACCGTATTGATTCTTTCAAGCATTGGAGGATGTGTATAGCGGAACCATTTCACAAGTAATGGTGGATTAACCTCACTCAATCCTGCTTTTGTTAATTTTTGGAATGATGAGACAGCCGCTGCATGATCTTCTGTTAGTTTAATGGCATATTCATCAGCTCGTGATTCCTGATATCTAGAAACATAATTCGACAGAGGGCTCGATGCAAACATTAAAAACGAAGTAACGAGTAAAAATAGTGGTATTGAACTTACATCACCTATCTTCTTTATCTTTAACGCTTGACCATATCGCAGAATAATCCAGTCCATAATTTTAGAAGTGAGCCAAAGACCGACAAATGTTAATAATATATAGCCAGCTATCCCAAAGTAGATATGCTTTTCAACATAGTGCCCCATTTCATGCGCCATGATAAATAAGATTTCTTTATCTGTCAACCGATTCAATGTTGTATCCCATAGTACAATTCGTGAATTACTTCCAACACCAGTAACATATGCATTTAAAGCATTTGTTTTTTCAGCCATATTGACTTCATATACATGGTCTGATGGAATATTCGCCTGATCAGCTAACGCCAGAATTTTAGCTTCTAATTCTTTATTTTGTAAAGGATAAAAGTCATTATAAAGCGGATCAATAATGACAGGCTGTACAAACATTAAAAAAATAGAGAATGGTATGGATAGCAGCCATGTATACAGCCACCATCTTTTCGTACTCTTTCGTATAAGCCAATAAATAACCGACATCATGATAACAGACATCATATAATTGACTCCAAAATCGATTAAACCATCTTTTACCCAAGAAGAGACAGTTTGTGTGCTAATTCCATATTCTTTACTCAATTGATACCGATAATAATCCATTGGCCACATTACAATATACAGTAGCAAAGATAACCAAAATACATAAATTATTGTCTGGAAAAGTGTTGATTTTGCTTTTGAAGTTGCCTTTTTTTCAAACAAGCGGGACAATCCTAAAAGTAAAATAAATAAATAAATCAACCATTCAAGTGGTGTTACAACGAAGAAAAGAAAGTTCCTTATTTTTGAATAGTCTTCACTTAACAATAGCTCATGACTGGACATAAAAACCGCTGGATCGGCAACCGTTCCTTTTAAAGAATTTGGAATCTCACCATTTCCACTATGAAATATATAAAAGTACATTCCTACGGCATAAACTCCAGATAATATGAGCGTTATTATGCCAATTTTTTTTGCCATTTCATCTCCACCCTTATTAGTCTATCCTATAGAATAGTGTAATCTTAAGAAAAAAATATAGAACTAACTTATAACAATGTTTAATATCGGAATTTTACTCTTAATACAGCGCTAATCGTAATAAGCCCCGTTTCAATCGGAGTTGTTACGTTTTGATTGGCCATAGCTGTTTTGAATAAAACTGGCTCTGCCATACTTTCTTCTACGATTTCTACAGGTTGTGGAGGCATATGTAAGTGCATAGTTTCTGCTATTGTATTTGCTTTCATCTGTGCATTATCATAGGCTATTATTAAAGCTCGTTGATAATAAAAGTCCGGATTTTCTAGTTTAAATTGTAACCCAGACATACTATTGGCCCCATTTTTTACCGCCGTATCAATCAGCATACCTACTTGACTTATATTTCGAACTTTTACGCTAATCGCATTTGTTACTTCATATCCCCTAAAAAGTTGTTTCCCTTCGATGTAATCATACTTGGGTGAAATCATATACGAAGCTGTTTGAATATCCTCTCGCGCTACTCCTAATGCCAATATAGATTCAATCACGCGGCTCGTTATTTCAGCATTATCTTCTGTTGCCTTACTTACCTCTTTTCCTTTTGTTACTATCTCTACTTGTAGTTGAACAAAATCAGGTGTTGCAGATACATTTCCATGCCCCGTTACTGAAATAATACGTGATACTCCGGGTGATTTTTGATGCATGTTATGATAATACACAGCATTCCGCCTTCCATATTGTTCATAATGCTTATCCTATGCTATTTCTTTTGAAAACTTGTCACGTGGAACCTATCGAGTAAATTGACTTTCCTGCTAGCAGACTTTACACAGTGAATTGACAAGACGCAACGTTCGTACTTTACTCGATTAGCGTATTGCAAAATTGATAAAAAATGTATCCCTTTTATTGGAACCTACAAAATTTGATGAAAACAGGATTTCACCGTATTTTTTATCTAACTATGTTGTTATTTTATGATCTGTTGGAAGCCAAAATGCGACAATTGCTAATAAAGGTAACACAGATATGAATATCATTGTATTAAAAATCCCCATCGAATCCATCATCATACCAATTACTACTGAACCAATTGCTCCCATGCCAAACGCAAGTCCCACCGTTAGGCCCGCCATTGTCCCTACTTTACTGGGCACAAGTTCTTGCGCATAAATAACTGTTACAGAAAAACTCAACATGATGAAAAATCCAATAACCACTAAAAATACAACAACTATCCACAAAGGAAGGTATGGTAAAAGCAACGCTAATGGCATAGGAACCAAAAATGATAGCAATATTACACTTTTTCTACCTATACGATCTGCCATTGGACCTCCAAAAAATGTTCCAACAGCACCAATTCCGAGAAATATAAAAATAAGCATTTGACCATTTTGAATCGTTAACTGATATTTATCCATTAAATAGAAAATATAAAAGTTAGTCATGTTCGTTACATAAAACGAGCGAACAAAAATAACAGCCATTAATAAGCCTAGTGCTATTCCGACTTGCCTTTTTGTTAAATTGGGCAAGTTTGAAATCAATGTCTTTTTCTTATTCGTCAAACGCTCCTCTTCTAATTGGTTTTTATACCAACTAGATATTCGAGATAGCAGAACAATCCCGATAGCTGCTACAATCAAAAACCACGCCGCCCCTATTTGACCAAATGGTACAAGCACAAAAGCACTGATTAATGGTGCTAATGCCTGTCCTGAATTTCCGCCAACTTGGTAGATAGATTGAGACAATCCACGCTTTGAACCAGCAGCCATAAAACTTACTTTTGAACCTTCCGGATGAAAAATAGCGGAGCCCAGCCCTAAAAAGATAACCGATAAAAGAATAATCCAGTAATTCGGTGCAATAGCTATTCCTGCTAGTCCGATGAATGTACAACTCATTCCCAATGGTAAAGCATATGGCTTAGGATTACGGTCACTAAAAAACCCTACTACCGGCTGCAAAACTGAAGATACCATATTCAATACAAATGTTATAAGACCGAGTTGCGTAAACGTTAAACCAATCTCCTTTTCCAATACCGGGAACATCGCTGGTATAACAGCTTGCAATGTATCATTAAATAAATGGCAAATACCAATTGCAACCATCACAGGATAAATAGGCGTTGTGAGATTTTTCGTTCTTACTAATGTCGTTGCCATAATAAGCTTTACACTTCCTTTATATCTTGGTGAAATATATTCATTTATTATAACAATTTTTCCAAAATTCAAATATCTTTTTAAAAGAATATTCCTTTCTTTCATGTTCATACTAAGTGCGATAAAAAGAGAGGTGAAAATAATGGGTGACTTTTTAGAAATAAATTTTTGGGAAATGATGCTACGAACAACACTTTCTTTTATAGTATTGCTCATTCTTGCCCGTCTACTCGGAAAAAAACAATTAAGTCAGCTAACCTATTTCCACTATATTACCGGTATTACAATTGGGTCCACTGCTGCTCAAATTGCTTCCGTAAAAGAAACGCCATTTCTTGATGGAATCATTTCTCTCATTTGGTGGTCAGCTTTAACATATTTCGCCAGTGTGATTACCCTAAAATGGTCTTTCATGAGGAATATCGTAGACGGAAGCCCAACGGTTATCATTAAAAATGGTGAACTTTCAGTACAAGCTTTAAAAACTTCTAAACTCCACATGGATGATTTAGTCATGATGCTTCGGGAACAATCTGTCTATTCCATTCAGGATATACATTATGCGATATTAGAGACAAATGGACAATTAAGTATATTAAAGAAACCAGCAGAACAATCAGCTACCAAACAAGACGTAAAAGCAGACGTATCCATTCCACCTCACATTCCAATAGAACTAATAGGAGATGGGAAAATTATATGGAAATCAATGGAGGAAATGAATTTAACTGAAGAGGCATTAATGAAGAAACTCAAGAAGAAGAATATTCAAAAGGTTGAAGATGTCTTTTATGCACAGCTACAACCAGATGGATCCCTATATATTTGTACAAGAGATGAAAATAAAGCCTCTAACAACGATAAAACAAAACAAAATTAATCTTTTGCATCTTCTCAAAGTTATTCTCTCATGAACATTAAACACCATTCGCCAAAAAGCACTAAAATTCCCCAGGAAATATATTATTAATACAAAACTAAAGAGTAGCTCCTAATTAGGAGCTACTCTTTCATTGATTTATTCGTAAATTTCTTTTAATGCTTTTTTCAGGGGTTCACGGACATTAACTTTTGAACGGATAGCCTTTGCTTTTTGCTCTGCCGCTTCCACCGTTTTTGCTTGTCCTAATTCTAATAATGTTGCCGTAGCTATCGTACCTGCTCTGCCGCTTCCACTCCCACAATGGAAAAAGACCTTCTTCCCATCATGATATGCTTTCATCACTTCATTAACTGCATTTTGAATTGATGGAACTATATCTACCTCTTTATCAGCAATTGGAGCGTGGACTCTTGTATATCCCACTTTTTCTGGCTCTGCAACTCGTAGATCTATTACAATATCAATCTGTTCATTGGCAATTGCTTCTTCTACGTCAGCAGCTCCTCCAAAGAAAATCTGGTTATTAACTAATTCCTGATAGTTTTTCACCGATTTCATTCTCCTTCGTGAAGTAATTCTTTAATTTCTTCATAATGAGGCATTGCTGTTATCGCACCTGCTTTTGTTGCAGCACATGCACCCAATTGGTTAGCAAAACGTACATAGTTAAAAGCTTCGTCCATTGTTTTTGGCATGCCATATAAGTGAACTTGGCGAAGTATACCTGCCATAAAAGCATCCCCCGCACCAGTTGTATCAACACATTCTATTTTAATAGAAGGTACATGTTTCATCTCATCATTAAAGATTACATATGCACCTTTATCGCCAACTGTCACCATGATTAATGGAATATCAAATCTCTTTAAAGCATGAATGCCCTCTTCTAATGTATTGGATTGTGTTAAAAAGAATAATTCTTCATCTGCTAATTTTAATAAATCAGCATCTTTTAAGAAAGTAGCAATTGTATCATGACAAATTTGTGGGCTTTCCCATCGTAAGGGGCGAATATTAGCATCCATCGCAACTAATACTTGATGTTTTTTGGCAAGAGCAACCGCTTTTTTGGTAGTTTCTAAAGCAGTTGGATGGAACATTGTATTAGAGCAAAAATTAAAAATAGAAGCACGTTGGAAAGCTTCTTCTTGCAAATGCCCACTTTCTACTTGAAGATCCGGTGTATCATCAATATAATTTGTAAAAATACGCTCATGTCTCTCAGTTAAATGAACATGAACTCCACTAACACGTTTTTCTGGAATAATTTTGGCATAATCCATAATAACGCCTTCATTGTCTAGTTCATGACGGACAAATTCAGATGTTTCGTCATCTCCGGTTAAAGTAATCAGTGCAGCAGGTGCACCTATTCGACTAATACCTGCAGCAACATTCACTGTTGCCCCACCTAAAAACTTGGTAAACGTTGTATTCGTAGTATCATTAGCTATAAAATCAACAAATGCATCCCCGTAGACGAGAACGAATTCTTTTTTGGACTCTAACATTTACAAACTCCTTCACACATATCTTCCTTCTATCGTACCATGAAGTCTGACAACGCAAAAGTAACTTATGAAATAATTTAGGTATTACATCATAAGAAATGAAAAAAATCCTATTTCCAGCAGAACTTTATGCCCTCTGCTATACTTATCCTGAAGGAGATTGATAAATATGGATATTAATGTAAGAGAAGCTAAGTTAGCTGACGCACCATTTGTTGCACCTTTAATCGTAGAAGCTATTGATGAAATTGCGAATCGTCTTACAGGTGAAGATGAACCAAAAGCTATTCTCAATTCACTAGAAGAGCTATTTACACGTACAGATAACAGACACTCTTATAAAAACACATATATTGCTGAAATAAATGGTGGAGTTGCTGGAATTATGGTGGTTTATGGCGGTGATGAAGCACCCCTTTTAGATAAAAACTTAGAAACATGGTTAGCTGCTAAAGGTGCTCGAGTTCAAACTATTGAAGTTGAAGCCCGTGAAGATGAATTCTACATTGATACAATTTGCACCGCAAAGCAATACCGTGGACATGGAGTTGGCACTACACTATTACAATACGCTGATCATATTGCTAAAGAAAAAGGTTACCAAAAAGTATCCTTGAGTGTTGAAAAGCAAAAAGTACGTGCTCGACATTTATATGAGAAAATGGGATTTGTATTCTCAGAACCCTGGATGATTATTGGAGAAGAATTTGATCATATGGTAAAAGGTATTTAGTTATTTAGTTCAATAAAGACGGAGACGAATAGCCTCTCCATTTTTCCACTCAAAAAAGATGACTTCACGAATATATTGAAGTCATCTTTATTACATTTTTATAGTGATCTTTTTTATAATTCTAGCAATTTGTAAAGATATTTAACATATATCCACAAATACTTATTTAATAAGATGGATTAATCTTTAAAAACTGTCCGTTTTTCACTTTTACATACTCTGTTCCATTAATTTCTCCATTATACTCAAGAGCTTCCATATCTAAAATTGAAGAATTATTGATGACTTCATAATAGCTACCAAATGAGATTTTGTGAGTACCAGCTTTTAGATCTGCGCCTATTTTATACATACCTGGCTTTTTAACAGATGTAGCAAGTGTATGCTTTACTTTTGAAGAAGGGATAAAGTACGCTCCTGTACCGTAATCAGATAGCTTAAAGTATTGTCCAACTGATAAACGGACATACGCTTGATTGTACACAAAATCATTTGTCAAAATCGCATCGAAATTGGATGGTTGTTTTGAAATTTCATAGTATACATCTTTACCAAAAATCATGTACTCTCCAGCAGAGATATCTTTCCCTACTTTATATGAACCTGCGTATTTTGCATATGGAATAAGTGTTTTTGTAGATTTCACAGTTGAATATTTACTATAATAAGTTTTCTTTCCTGATTTTTTTAAAGCACGAACTTTATAGTAATATCTAAAAGAAGATTTTAACTTACTATTTGTATAGGATGTACTTTTCGTTGAAATGATGCGTTTATACTTACCGTTTTTTGAAGTTGCACGGTAAATGCGATATGAAGTTGCACCTTTTACCTTCTTATAAGAAATTTTGATCTTTGTTGTACCTGTTGCCTTTACCGTAATGACAGGTTTAGATAGTGACGTAGCTGCTGATGCATCAAGTTCGTTTCCAAAAACAAATGCAATAGAAAAAACTAGAGTTAATAACGATATGATATTTTTTCTCATTTTTTACCTACCTTTAATATTATTATGCTTAATTTTAATATAAAAGATAGAATAATACTATCGTTATTCATATCGAATACCTTGTGAAAGTTCTTTTAATTGCATCTCATTTAATATCCGTATAACTTTACGATCCTTTTTAATAATTTTACGTTCACATAAATCTCGAATAACACGATTTAGATGACGATGTGTTGTTCCGAGTAAATCTGCAATTTCACTTATATTTGTTGTTTTTAATTCTAAACCAAACTCATTATTAGGTGCAGTTATAGACAATAAATAGCTCGCAAAACGGTTTTCTACTGAGGCTAATAAATTAACCCGAGAAGCTGTAGTACTCGTTTGTAATTTATAACTTAAATGTTTTAAAAGATCCTGTAAAAATAGTGGGTTATTCATTTCAAAGTTATATATATAATCGAATGGTAACGAGATGCAAAAACAATCTGTGACAGCTGTAATTTGCGATTGGACCGGCACATGCCGAACCAATTCCAAATCTCCTATTATAGCTAGAGGTCTACTAAAACGTAATAATAGGGACTTTCCAGTTTCTACACTTGATGTTGCTTTTATCTTCCCCTCAACTAAGTAAAGTAAAGATTGCAACTCAACTCCCTCGTGCAATATGATTTCCCCTTCTTTGTAGCTTAGAAGTGAAAATGGTCGTGCATCAACATCTCCAAAAATCTGCTGAAACTTATATTCAATTAATTTTCTATGAAGTAGTGACGTGTCTTCGATAATTTTCATCTATAATCTTCCTTTCGGACATATGTCCTTTTTCATTATAAATGTCCTTGTTATGATGATAAAAGCAAAGGACAATTATGTTTTAGCGAACAAATGAATTTTTTGTGATATAATTCTTCTTTGAGATTTTTTACAACTGGAGTGTCAACTTATGAACAAAAATTTCATATACCCATTGCTTATCGTGATTGGATCAAGCTCATATGGGATTTTATCAACAATTATAAAAGTTGCGATGGGTCGAAGCTTTGAAACGAACGAAGCCGTTACAAGTCAATATGTGATTGGTTTTTTACTAGCATTCTTGCTATTTATTATTACACAACGCACTTTACCAAAGCTTACTGGTAAAGGCTTTTTAATAATTATGATTTCCGGTTTACTTACTGGAAATACAGGAATTGTATATGGACAGGCTGTTCACTATTTGCCTGCTTCACTAGCAGTTGTTATGCTATTTCAATTTACATGGATTGGCCTCTTTTTAGATTGCATCATCCATCGTAGACGTCCTACACGTATTGAGTTATTATCTCTTGTCTTCTTAGTAGCTGGAACAATTCTTGCAGCAGGTATCTTAGATGCAGATTTAAGTGGACTCGATATACGTGGGTGGTTATTTGGTTTTGCATCAGCTCTTAGTTTTGCTTGCTTCATGCAATTCAATTCCAAACCAGTTGAGGGAGTATCGAAGATTGGTCGTATGACGATTATGGCATTCTTCGCCATGCTAATAGTATGCATTTTCCAAACACCAGAAATAATAATTAATGGGAAACTATTTGCCTCTGAGCTATTATACTTCGGTCTCGCCCTAGGCTTCTTTGGTATTATATTACCAATCCTACTCTTCACCATTTCTGTTCCTAAAGTCGGTGGAGGAGTAGCGTCTATTTTAAGTGCAACTGAACTACCAGTAGCCATTATTGCCTCTGTCATAGTTCTTCACGAAAAACTAACAATGCTTCAAGTAGGTGGTATTATATTGGTGTTATTTGGTATGGTATTACCGACAATTTTACAAAAAAATTCAACTAAATAGCAGAATTTCACACTTATTTCGCAAACTCCCTTTATCCTTTTGTTACAATGATTATTGTCATAAGAAGGGAGTTTTTTTAATATGAAAAAAATGATTATGTTATTTATAGCATTGACTACTTCAATAGCTCTTGTAGCTTGTAATAATAATGATCACAATAACCATGCAACAAATGATAGTAAAAAAGAAGAAGCACCTTTAAAAGCCACATTAACGGTTCCAGATACGGCTAAAGTTGGAGACAAAGTTGTACTGAAAGTAACTGTGACTAAAGAAAGTAAAGCATTTACAGATGCAAAAGATGTGGCATTTGAAATTGAAAATAGCAAAACTAATTTCGACAAAATGATAGCAGCTAAACTTATGGATAATTCATATGTTGCCACTTATAAAGTACAAGATGCTGGAAAGTATAATATTACTGCTCACGTCTCTGCAAAGGACGGCAACCATGTAATGCCAAACACTGAAATAGAAGTAGACAATGCCCCTACAAAATCAGAACATGCGACTCAAAATACTTCTGTTAAATCTACTACAGAGGAACATGAACACCATCATGATGTAGCGATTACTTACAACCACAAGCATTCGGTAAAAAAAGATTCGGAAGTAAAGCTTAATGTATCTTTAAAACATGATGATAAAGTATTATCAGGTGCAAGCGTACACTACCAAATCCTTCCTCAATTTGACGATGGTAAACCAACTTGGATTACTTTAAATGAAACATCCAAAGGTACATATGAAGCAAAATATACCTTCAGCCAAGCTGGAAAATATCAATTAAAATTGCATGTTGAAAATGATGATGGCCTTCATAGTCATGAAGTGAAAAACTTTCTCGTAAAGTAAAATTTTTTACTAAATCAATCAAATAAAGCCTGTATGGAGAAATTTATCCATACAGGCCTTTCTATACTTTTTAAACTATGCATCATGTTTTAATTTTTTTGGCCAAAAACTAAACTTGCCCAGAATAACGATTAAAGCCGGAATGACGATTGGACGCACAAGGAATGTATCGACAAGCACCCCAACTGCTACTGCAAAACCGAATGCCCGAAGCTCCATAACCGGTTGTGTGATTAACACGGCAAATGTCGCTGCTAAGATCAAACCTGCAGAAGAAATAACGCCCCCTGTTTTACCTACTCCCTCACGTACAGCATCTTTAATCGGTAAATGTACTTTCTCTTCACGAATTCGCGAGATTAACATAATAGAATAATCCACACCAAGCGCTACTAAAAATACAAATGTGTAAAGTGGAATACGATAACTGATTCCGGAATGGCCAAGTAAGTCTTGGAAGAAGAATACAGTAAATCCAAGTGCCGCTCCATATGATAATAGAATAGTTGCCATCATATATACTGGCGCTAAAAGCAAACGAGTTTGTATGCCAAGCATTACCATGATTAATACTGTCATTAAAATAATGATGCGTATTTCATCACCATGACTTGCTGCACGAATATCTGCATTTTGAGCCGTTTCACCAGCTATTAGCATA
Source organism: Rummeliibacillus sp. TYF005 (assembly GCF_003844195.1). Taxonomy (NCBI): domain Bacteria; kingdom Bacillati; phylum Bacillota; class Bacilli; order Caryophanales; family Caryophanaceae; genus Rummeliibacillus; species Rummeliibacillus sp. TYF005. The sequence goes on along the minus strand of NZ_ML122566.1, from coordinate 5,749 downwards.
TTTGCGTCATTAATATGACTATCATGTAAAATCTGATTTGAATCTTTTCTTAACTTTTCAAGATCATCAAAGGCTTTTTCTGTATAAGGGTTATTGTTTAAAACAAGATTAATCTTTGCTACATTTTGATGATTATCAGCATATGGATTTCCTTGAATTTCAGCCTTATTCACGCTCTTTTGATCATTCAATTTATCTACTAATGACGTTAATTGTTTATTAGTTAAATCATCTTTTGCTTTTATAATGACTGTACTTGGAGCAATTTCCCCTGCAGAAAATGCATCATTTAATACGTTATACCCTTGAATAGAGGACATTTCTTTTGGGAAAGAGTCCAATAAGTTAAATGAATAATTTACATGTCTAATCATAGAGGCAAAAATCACTAAGATAACAATAATCGGCATCATCGCAAGCCATGGTTTTTCAGTAACAAAGTGACCAAGCTTGTGCCAAAAGTTTTCTTTACCTGCACGTTTTATAGCGCGCTTACGTGGATTAGATGGCCAGAATGATTTCTCACCTGCAATCGCAAACAAAGCTGGCATTAAAGTTAAACCCGCAACAAGCATTAAAGCAACTGCTACTGCAAATACTGGTGCAAAACCACGGTATGATTCGTATACAGCAAAGAATAATGTTAGCATACTTAGAAATACTGTACCGCCACTAAATACGATTGGCTCTTTTACAAAGTTCAATGCGTTTTTCATTGCTTCATTGACATGTAAGCCTTTTTCAAGCTCTTCACGGAAACGTGAAAATAATAATAATGAGTAATCAGTGATAACTGCAAATAATAGAATCATCATAATAGATAACGATTGACTATCAATTGCAAACCAATCTGCTTTCCCCATCAATCCTAATAAGCGATCTACAACAGAATAGGCTATACCCGCACCGATTAAAGGAATAAATGAAAGCAACGGTGAACGGTAAATAACAATTAAAATAACAAATATTAAAGCAACTGTACCTAATATTAATACCACATCTGCCTTAGAGAACATCTCATACGTATCTGCTACGATACCAGCAGGACCCGTAAAATAGGTTTTTAAATTAGATGGTTGTTCTTTAGCAACTTGTTTTTTTAAGTCATCCATTGTTGCTTTTACAACCTTGTTTTCCATACCTTTAGGGAATAATACTGGTAAAAAGAATGTGGTATTATCCTTTGAGAAGAAGGAAGCACGTGCTTGTTCCGGCATTTTTGAAAGAGGCACAACGGTAAAATCTTTATTTGCATTTGTCATAACCTTTTCAATATTCATCATTGCCTTATTTACATCTTGTTCCTTCAATCCATCCTTGTCATGAACAACGACAAACAAGGGAACACCCTCAGATGAAGGAAAATATTCTTTTAAAGCTTTTTCAGCTTGGATTGATGCATCTGTTTCAGGAAGACCTGAGTTTTTATTTGGTGATGTTACTTCTTTTGCATGAGGTGCCATCCCGGACAACGCTGCAGCAGCGATAATCCAAATCAATAGAATAGCAAACCATCTTTTTTTCTCTTTAAAAATTTTCATCATTATCCTACTTTCTATTAGAATCAATCATAAATGTTGTAAGGATAAATAGCCCAAAGCTTATTAACAAAACAGTACCGCCTACTATATAAAAAACTAACGCAAATGTATCATTAATACCAAATGGCTTTAATGTGTTAAACCACATGCCCATAGTCAAGCCAATTGAACCAATTATTGCTGTCCAACCATGTACAACGACTAATTTAGCTGATTTAATCTTAAAGAGACTGTAGAAAATCCCCCATGCAAATACAGAAAGCCAACCAACTACTAAAATATGTGCATGAATTGGACGAAATTGATAGCTCCCTGATCCAGCCATATGTGACCCTAAATATGCGCCGACTAAGCCAAAAATGGCAGCCAAACGGATTAATCGTATACCCCATTTTCTTTCCAGCATGTTCTACCTCCATAGATTTCAGAATTTCTTTCTATGGTGTAAATATAAACTGTCTATATGAACTCTATATGAACTTCACATTACAATTTTGGAAGGATTATGGTGAAAACTGTTCCTATCCCTAATTGAGTTTCCACCTGGATGTTGCCTCCATGAATTTTAACAATTTGCTCAACAATTGCTAAGCCAAGACCTGTCCCATCCTTTGTACGAGAATCATCTGCACGGAAAAAACGTTGAAATGATTGTTCTTTTGTTGTATCGCTCATGCCAATACCTGTATCTTGAATTTGAACAGTAACTTCTTGATCGGTTGATGTTAATACTACTTGAATATCTCCATTTTCCTTGTTATATTTAATCGCATTGGTCAATAAATTTTCCCAGACATTTTCTAATAAGCCTGCATCAGCATTAATCAGTGTAGGTTCAAGTGTCATAGATAGATTAATGCCTTCTTCTTCCAACCACCATCGATATTTTTGAATCGTCCTTTTCATCTGCTCATCAAGTGCATATATTTTTCTCTCCATTTTACGTGAAGATTGGTCAAGAGAAGTTAATAATAATAACTGTTTCGTTAATGTCGATAATCGATGTGTTTCAGATTGAATGATAGAAACATAATCCCTGCGTTCCTCATCAGTAATATTTTCTGATACCAATAATCCTGCATATCCTTGAATATTTAATAACGGCGACTGAAAGTCATGAGAAACATTACTAATAAATTCCTTTCGTATTTGATCATTTTCTTGTAATTGCCCCATCATTGTATTAAAACTTGTTGCGAGCTGACCAATTTCATCTTTACTCTCAATTTTTAAGGGCGTATCAAATCGTTCATTAGCAATGCGCTTTGTTGCTTCCGTCAACTCTGTAATTGGTTTGATCAAAAGCTTTGCAAATAACAACATGGCTGCTAGACTAATTAACCCCATAAATATTGTCCATCCACCCATAATTGTATGTACTTCATTGAAAAGTAACTTTATATCTGGTCTTAAAAACATTGCATAGCGTTTATGATGATATTGAAATGAAACCCCTACTGTATTGGACAAATGATTAGCAAAGAATCCTGTTACAAATGTTTCTTTCGGGAAATCTCGCATACCATGATAAATCTCCCCATTCAACACTTGTTGAACAGTAGAGTCCGTTAAATCCTTTACTCGATAATCTCCTCCATAAAATTTTGAATCACCATTTTCATTAACTAGATAAATTTGATATCCTACATCCCCAAGTGTTTGTAGATAATGGTCTAAATTAAGGTCCTGCACCTCATTAATATGTTGGATAACAGATTGTGCAATTGTTACATTTTTAGCATCATTCTTTGACTTCGTAACTTGATGATAATACGTGTTCGTAAGTAAAAATCCTGCTAATGAGCTGAAAATCATAATGAGAATAGTTGCAAGTAAAAACTTACTATACAAAGACTTCATTGGCCCTGCACCTCTAACTTATAACCGACTCCACGAACTGTTACAATTTCTACACCTGTAGCAAACTTAGCCAACCTTTCACGAATTCGCTTGATATGTGTATTTAATGTTTGTTCATCCCCATCGTAATCATAGCCCCATATCTTCTCCATAATATCTGCTCTTTCAAACACCTGATTCGGACGAGTAGCAAGCAATGCTAAAACTTCAAATTCTTTGAGCGGCATCAATAATATACTTTGTCCTACAGATACTTCATAACTTTTTCTATTTATCGTCATCGAACCAACTCGAAGAATTGTCTCACTTGGTTTATCGTAGCGTCGTAAAATGGCTGCAATACGGAATAATAACTCTTTAGGCTCAAATGGTTTTACCATATAATCATCTGAACCAGACAAAAAGCCCTTTTCTTTATCTTCCAGTTCTCCTTTTGCAGTTAATAGCAAAACGGGAATATCTAATTGATCTCTTATACGTTTTGTTAACTCATAACCATTCATTCCTGGCATCATTACATCTACTACTGCTAAATCAGGAATCTCCATTTCTAATACTCCGAGTGCTTGAACTGCATTTTCTGCTTTTAGTACCTGATAGCCCGCTTGTGTCAAATGGATACGTACTAAATCTAAAATATTCTTATCATCATCCACAATTAAAATTTTTGACACTCTCATTGCCTCATTTCTAGTTTTTTCTCCATTATAACGAAAGAGCGAGATGGACTATAGCCACTCGCTCAGTTTTATAAAAAATACGCTATGAAAAAAATAATAAGAATTGGTCCAAATAGTATAATATAGCCCATTGGCCTTGCAAAGTTAATCGTCCAACCAATTCCAAATCTTTTTTCTACAAATAAAGATGGGTCCTCTTTATTGAAATAAACTAATCCACCCTTCCAATAACGATCATCATCTAAATCTGTCAAACCATTAGACATATTGGAGGGGGCAATTTCTTTATTTAACTTACTAAATTTAATCGAGAAAATAGTACTCCCCATAAAAGTCAGCACGATAAAGCCTATAAATATAGCCAACATAAAATTCTTTCCAATGGCGGCATGATGTATCGTCGTCAACTGTAAAAAGCTGAATAATAAGGTTATCAAAAAAGCCGTTAAAAACAAAAACTTACTAGTATACTGTCTTTTTTTACCCTGATTATAAGCAGACTTTTGCATATTAAGTGCACTAATCTTAACTCCTGAACGTTTTGTCCCCTCTGATATTGTAGCAAACAAAATTTGTGTAACTAGCATAATTAAAGGCAGAGATATTACAGAAAAATAATTTTTCTCAGTAAAAGCATCAGCCTCTCCACTTGGACCCCAATGCGTGGGGACTTGCTGAGGTAGTAAAGGGTATTGATAATATGTGTAAATAATAAGTATCACTGATACTAAAGCTAAACTCCAAAAATAAGAAAGTGGCAACATATCATCTTGCTTATTTGTACTTGCTATTTTAACTTCAGTTAAGTCTGCTCCCCATTGCTTTTGCTGCTTTTCTACCTGCAGTTTACGATGAAAATACGTATAGAATAACAAACTAATTAATATAAAAAGAAGCATGGTGAATACTCCAACAACAATTTGAAGCTCTCCATTTTGGTTTATACTTAATCCCCAAATGGAATAACTAACAATCATTAATAACCAAATAATAGCCATTGCAACACTATATGTCTTCTTTGTTTGATTTACTGTCGCATGTTTTATTTGCGATGTTGGTATTGTAACACCAAATACTATCGTACTCTTTAACATATATGGTATAAAAATTTGAATTGCCCCTAACAAACTAAGCATTGCAATCGAAACCCAATATCCAACCATAACAATCCCCCTATTGTAATGTCTTCATTAGCCTTTTAATTAATAGTTCAAATTCACTTAAACCTAATCCATAAACAATACCCTCTGCAACAACAGGTCGTAGCATTTTCTCCATATAATCTAATTGCTCTCCTTTAACCCCTCCCTCTTCTCTTGTTACATTTACTACAGCACCTATTTTTGGAATGATGGTGATTAAGCCCTTTTTCTCTAATTCATGATAGCTTTTATTAACAGTATGCATATTAACACCTAGATCTGCTGCTAAGGAACGTACTGAAGGTAAGGAATCCCCAGGGATAATATCTTTATTAGCGATTCCCTCTATAATTTGTTGTGATATTTGCGTATAAATAGGAATATCAGAATACGGTTCAATTTGAAGAAACATAAAATGCCTCCATTTCTGTTATATAGTTAGTATAACAAAATTGTTCTATAAAAGGTAGAACAAAATAAATGAAGTAGGATTTTTAGGCTCTTTGTAAATAGTTGGGGTGGGGAC
>NZ_ML122565.1:0-53066 GCF_003844195.1 Rummeliibacillus sp. TYF005 | reverse complement strand
GAGAGTATAAAATATTTTGTGTAAATAGAAATTTTAATAGAAAAAGGAAGACCTTTTCTTGATAGAATAAAGTCACCACAACTCATCCAAAGAAAAGAGGTCTTCCCTATGAATCAGTTTACAACAGAAATCATCGATGCACTAGTAAAAAAACAAGATATTACCGAGGTTTTTCGTTCACATTTGGAAATGGCGATCAATTCGTTACTGGCGACAGAATTAACAGAGTTTTTAAATTATGAAAAATACGATCGTATAGGCTTTAACTCCGGCAATTCACGCAATGGAGTTTATTCACGCACACTTCATACAGAGTATGGTGACCTAACCATTCAAATTCCTCGTGATCGCAATGGGGAATTTAAACAACAGACAGTCCCACCATACAAACGCTCTAACGATACGCTAGAAGCAACGGTTATTCACCTATTTCAAAAAGGGATTACCATGTCTGAAATAGCAAATTTGATTGAAAAAATGTATGGGCATCACTATACACCCCAAACGATTTCAAACATGACAAAAGCCGTATCAGAAACAGTTGAGGCTTTCAATAAACGTCCGTTACACCATCGCTATGTTTGCGTATATTTAGATGCCACATATATTCCAGTTCGTCGTGATACAGTATCGAAGGAAGCTGTCTACATCGCAGTGGGGATTCGTGAAGATGGCTCAAAAGAAATATTAGCGTACACGATTGCCCCAACAGAATCAGCTTATAACTGGCATGAGCTATTAGAAGAGCTCAAAGAGCGCGGTGTAGAGGACGTTTTGTTATTCGTCTCAGATGGCTTAAAAGGCATGGCCGACACTGTGTTCAATGTGTTTCCAAAAGCAAAATATCAAGTGTGCCTTGTGCATGTTGGACGTAATATTTCTCACAAAGTACGTGTAGAGGACCGCCAAGCAATTTGTGAGGATTTTAAAACCCTTCACCAATCAGTGGATGCAGAGGCAGCTGAGCAGGCGCTCCATGCTTTTTGTGCTAAATGGGGCAAAATGTATAAAAAGGTCACACAATCATTGCTTGAAAACCCTTATTTGCTTACATTTTATCAGTTGCCTAAGGATATTTGGCCAAGTATTTACTCGACCAATTTAATCGAATCTCTTAATAAACAAATTAAGAAATACACAAAACGAAAAGAACAATTTCCGAATGAAGAATCGCTGGAACGCTTCTTAGTTACGCAATTTGAAGACTATAATCAACGATTCGCCACACGTTGCCACCGAGGCTTTAATAAAGCACGTGCAGCACTGGAAGAAATGTTTGAAAGCTTAAAAACGGAATAATTCGCAAGAGCGGAGCGCGGCGCACAATTTTGGTTTGTAGGAAAGTGCTAGCCCTTTCCTACAAACCAAAATCAAACCTTCGAACAAGTCTAATTGAATACCAAAGTGACGATCTACTTGAAAAGGTTGAAAAGTCATTTACACAAAATTATTGACACTCCCAGATAATTCACAAAAATGTAAATTTACTAAGTAAAATAAACCTTTCAGCCGATTACAATTAGTTTAGAATCATGAAATAATTCTAAAAAAGGACAGACGTTAAGAGGGTTAAATCTACTTATGAAAAACATTGGAAATATAATAAAAAAGGAACGCATTAAGCAAAAGATCACACAAAAGGAATTAGCCAAAGATATTTGTTCCACCTCTTACCTAAGTAAAATAGAAAGCGGTAAGCAAATTCCTCAAGATGAAGTGAAACATGCACTCATCAACCGTTTGCAAATCAACTTAGAACATTACATCGATATCGATGAGGAACAGTTTTTAAAGGAAAATTATCCATTAATAAAAAATGCAATTATGAACAATGACCAAATACAAATAAAAAAGCTACTAGATTATTTTAAATCCATGAATCTAGAATTTAGTAATATTGAAAACTTCTATACATTTAATTTGAGATTACTGCGACTGTATTTAATGATTGATGAACCTATGGAAATGGAAAATGCCGTTTCGTTACTCAATGCCTTTAAAACAATGGAAGAAAGTCTAAACGATCGGCAGAAATTTTTCTATTATGAAAACTATTCTCTATACTGCATTAATACAAAACAATATCAATCTGCATTATCATACCTTGAAAAGGCCGGATTATTAATTTCAAAAATCCAACTTTCCGTGGGAGAAAAAGCAGATTATTATTACTTTCTTAGTACTGTTTACCATAAACTTCATCGAACATTAAATGCGATTGAATATGCAGAACAAGCTCTGAAATTATTTACAGAACTAAAATATCCCCAACAAATGGTGAATTGTTATATACGAATAGGTCTATCACATATTCAAAATGGACATTATCATTACGCATTAGACATTTTCGATAACTGCTACAATATATGTGCTGAAAATAATCTAAAAAAGAACTATGGTGTTATCTATCAAAATCTAGGATATATTTATGCATTAGAAGGCGATTCAAGGGGTGCGATTTCTTATTATAGAAAAAGCTTAGCCGTCAAAAAATGTCCTCTTCGAATACTTATTACCATCCATTCCATGGTAAAGGAATATTCAAAACTTAACAGCACCACAAGTGTAGAAACGTGGTGTCATAAAGGCCTCAATCTTATCAAGGATCACAAGATTGAGAAAGAAGCACAAGAATACGTTTACCATTTTCACATTTATAAAATGCTCCATCAATTAAGTGATTTTGATGAAGCCCTTTTTGCAGAAGCAATTGATTTCTTTAATAATACTCAAAATTATAAAAATGTTCATAAATACGCCATTTTAGCTGGCTCATTATTAAGCAAACGAGAAGAATATAAAAAGGCTACTGAATATTATCAAAAAGCTACTGAAGCTATGTATGCGATGAAAAATATAAAAGCATGGGAAGATTTATCGTAAAATGAAGGGGCTTATCCATAATTGAATAGCCCCTACATTCGGTAATTTATAATAGAAAACTTAGCTACTGATAGCCCTCTTCTAACTAACTAATGGTACATTTACAACAACTTTAAACAAATCTCCGTCTACTGTAATCTCCATACTACCATGATGCAAATCTACGATTGATTGTGTGATAGCTAAACCTAAGCCTGAACCTTCAGTATGACGTGATGTATCAGCACGTTTAAAGCGCTCGTATAATTCCTCTACATTTTGATTGCCGAGTTCATATTTTGTAATGTTCTTGATGACAAATTGAGCATTTTGCTCAACTCTATCTAATGAAATATATACTCTTGTTCCTTCCATAGTATATTTCAAAGCATTAATAATGAGATTATCCAAAACTCTCCACCATTTTTGACCATCTACATAAGCCATCAATGGCTCATCAGTTATATGAACGCGAAATGTCATATCAGCTTTTTCCATATCCTCTTCTAATTCACCAAGTGCTTGTTGCAATAATTGATTTAAGTTTACTTTTTCCTTTTGTAATTCAAGATTACCAGATGCCATTTTCGATACTTCAAACAAATCTTCTATCAACGTTTTTAAGCGCTGCGATTTCTTATCTAAAATGGCAATATAACTATTACGCTCATCCTCCGTCAATTCAGGATTTTTTAACAAATCTGTATAGGTAATGATTGAGGTAAGAGGTGTTCTTAAATCATGACTAACATTTGTAATCAGTTCTGTTTTTAAACGTTCACTTTTCGCTTGCTCTGTTATAGAAGTTCGAACCCCTTCACGTAAACGATTTAAATGGCTTGCATGTTTACCAAAAGCGGATTTACCTCTAACTTTAATCTCACTATTTAGACGACCTTCAACCATTTCTTCTGTTTGCTTCATAATTTTGTTTAAATAACTTACTCTTCTTAAAAAGACAATCATAGCTGGTAAGGCAATCGTGAAGAATAATATGAGATAAAGCGGCATTAAATCAAATGCAGTCATTGCGCCAACAATTCCAACTCCCGATAAAAAAACAATTATTAATAGCGCAATCGCTTGTAAACCTATGCTCATCGATAAAAATAAATTTTTTAAATCATCTATGACATGTAGTGTAAAAGAACTTCGATATGCTTTTAATCGTTTTTCTTCTGTATTCATATCCTCGATTATTAGCAGCAATTGCATAACTACAAACCATACTAATAAATAAAAAATGATTGTACCCAATACGAATTCGATTAAGTTGGAAAGACTTCCCCCAAAAAGGGGTATATTAATAAAACGACTCAACAACCCGGATATTTCAATAATGATTACGTTTCCTGTGATAAATAAGCATAGCGCACGAACATCAATCGGCCATCTTCTTATCGTACGTAGTAAAAAATGGTTGCCGTTTTTTTCAACATGAAATGGTTTGATCCAAAACAATACGATAATCGATAGTAACCCTAAAACCCATATTATTCCTAATACTATTTGACGAAATTTAAAATTCTTATATTCCTGATACGAGCTTGAATTTAAAAACGCATTTTTATCAACATGAATTTCACCTAAATATTGATGAAAATTTCTTTGTGCAGTATTTGTAATATCATACGATATATCCGGAGAATCACTTTCTGCTGCATTCCAATTTTCATCATCAATAGAATCTTCAGTACTAATTGTTTCTGTTTTTAATATTTTCTTTTGTCCATCGTATTTTTTTATATATATAGCTGTATTCTTTAAGTTCCCAACACTAAAGGTGTCCCCTGTTGACACCTCTTTTAGTTTATAGGTGAAATAATCATATTGTTTTAAAAAATCTTGTTTCCGATTTTCTAAATCACTCACATACCTATCAATTTTCTTTTCTTTTATTTTAATAATTTTATCTCGGACATAATCATCATCTTCAAAGTTTTTTGTAATATCTTGAATCTTCTTATCCCTATCTTTGATTAATGCATTTTTTACTGAGGTAACCTTTGAATCTTTCGCTTCATCAATTTTATCTTGATATTGCTCGTTAATATTTGTAATTTGTTCACTTAAAGTGCCATTATAATTGCGATATTCCTCTATCTCTTTATCTGATACCTTAATATTACTTTTTGCCTCATCAGCATCTAAAGGATTTAATACGAGAGGGCCTAATTGGTCTGTAAAATTTTGATATTCAGATTGAAAAAATTCAGATTCAAAAAAGTTTTTCATCAAATATTGATGACCGTACTCTAATAGCGTATATACACTGATTAATATCATACAGATTAGAGAAAGTAAGACGGTATTTTGAAATTTTCTCATATTATACTCCTCCAATCACACGTGTAAGCTGCCCAAATGTTCTACTAAAGTTAAAATCGATGAAATGGAAAATAAACGTTAAACAATATAATAGACTACAAATTGCAATGACTAATGCAATAAGTGACCAAATGAGCGTACTATGCTTTTTCAATTTTGTAACCAATTCCCCATACCACCTTTAAATATCTCGGATTTTTAGGATCTACCTCGATTTTCTCTCTAATTTTACGGATATGTACCGCAACTATATTTTCAGCATTGTAAGCTGGCTCATTCCATACGCGTTCATAAATATCTGGAATAGAGAAAACCCGTCCGGCATTTGTTAACAATAATTCTGTAATGTTATATTCTATCTTCGTTAACTTTATCGGTTCACCATCTAATAAGACTTCTTTTGCATTAGTATCTAACGCCAAGCCTCCTACAATGACTTTTCCTTGCTGATCATTGTTGTAGGTTCCCAATTTAACATAACGTCGCAATTGCGACTTTACACGCGCTAAAAGTTCTAATGGATGGAAAGGCTTTGTTACATAGTCATCTGCTCCAACTGATAGTCCATGGATTTTGTCTGTATCTTCAACCTTGGCACTAAGCATAATGATTGGAATATTACGTTCTTCTCGTATCTTAAATGTTGTTTGAATTCCATCAAGTTTCGGCATCATAATATCTAAAATGATTAAATGTACTTCATGCTCCATTAATAATTCAAGTGCTTCTAAACCATTTGCTGCCTTTAATACGTTGTATCCGTCATTTTTCAAATAGATTTCAATACCATCCCGTATATCTTGGTCATCATCTGTTACTAAAATTGTATAAGGCTTCAAATTTAACACCTCATTCCGTTGTTTTTCTTTATAAAATTTATTTTACAAACTAAATCTTAAAAAGTAGTCATCATAAAAATGAAGAAATTCTTAAGATTTTATCTTCTGTTAAAAATGTTTGCATAGTACCTACTTTCAGAAAGGATTACAGCTGATTAGACAAATATGTATAGTACAAACTGAAACTGTACACTTGTAGTCCCTTTTCCTAAAATTAAATTTTAAATTTTTCCATAATTATTCTACCTTCTCCAATTTATCATATATTCAGAAAGTTGAGGTTACTATTTTCTTCTATTATAATAAGGCCAAGGGGGCCTAACATTATGTACAAAACGGTTGCAGAAACAGCAAAAGATATCTCTATGCCTGAATATCAAGTAATGCGTTATGTGTTGGAAGGCCGCATTCGTTCTGTTCATGATGGTGAACAGTTTTTAATCAGTAGTGATCAATTTGATCGTTACTTCGAGCAGCTTCAACAGATTAAGGAAGAAATTGAGATATGGAAAAATACGCCGATTCCTGAAGATATTGATATTAAAGACGAAGACTAATTTAATATAGGATTGGTTTATAATGACCTTTAAAATGAAAAGCCACGAAAATTTTACTGATTGTAAAATTTTCGTGGCTTTGTTATTGCTCAACCTCGTAGCCGTTATTCGCTATTCCCCACAATATATGTAGATTAGATTTATGAATAATGATACAACGAGTTAATAACTTAAATTGTAACTGTTGCTGGTGATTTCACTAACATGTCTGCATAATCTTCCACCATTACACTCGCTGTAGGGAACATACCTGCACCTGGACCTACAAGTGTAAGTGTACCAATATAGTTTGTATCAAACGCAACTGCATTATTAACACCTTCAATATTATATAACGGATGTTCTGGTCCTACTAATTGAAGTCCTACTGTTGCAATAATTTCACCAGTTGTCTCATCACGACGAACATCTCCAACATGTCTGTAACGCAAACCTTTTTCTTTTGCTTCCTCAACTTGTTCAGCTGTTATTTCCGTAATACCTACAATATCTACATCATCCCAATTAGGTTGTTCACCAAATGCTAATGCACTTAAAATCATAAGTTTGCGGAATGGATCTTGACCCGAGATATCATTATATGGGTCAGCTTCTGCATAGCCTAAACGTTGTGCATCTTGTAACGCTTCATCGAATGGTAATCCTTCACTGCGCATTTGAGTAAGGATATAGTTTGAAGTGCCGTTTAAAATCCCTTGAATATGACTTACTTCGTTCACCCGAAGGATATTTTGCATTGTCTTAATAACTGGTACTCCACCAGCTACAGTCGCTTCATAACCAACTTGAACGCCGTATTTTTTCGCTTTCTCTTGTAAAGCTAAACCGTATTTAGAAAACATTACTTTGTTCGCAGTAATAATATTGCATCCTTTTTCAATCGCCTTTGATAAATATCTATAAGCTGGCTCTTCTCCAACAATTGCCTCAAAAACCACTTCTAAATCTGGAATTGCTAAGATATCCTCAAATTTATCTGTTAATAATTCTTTTGGAGCATGTGAACGCGGCTTATTCACATTACTTACAAGAATTTTAACAATCTCAATATCTACTCCTAAAGTATCTTTGAATTGCTTTCGTTTTTCATTTACTATACGAAAAATACCTTGACCAACTGTACCGAAACCAAGAATCGCTACCTTCACTGTTGTCATATCATTCGCCTCCAAATTTCTCTTCTTTATATTGTGAAATACATATGTTCACTTCATACGCATTCAATTTGTGATTTATCTATCATTAACATGTGACCTATACATGTAAAGAAATCTTTAAATACTGAACTTAAAGTTGATTTTAGCTCACATACGGACAGATTACAAGAAAAATCTTTCTGAGAAGGACAATTGTTTTTTCTGAGAGGTCATGAAAACCGCTTACATCATTGATTTTATCGAATTTTTAGATTATTTTTAAAAAGCCAATTTATATAAGAGAAAAAGAGTGAACGTGTTTAACGCATCACTCTTTAAACTTTTGCTTCCCGAATCCAGTTTTATTTTGCCTCTTCAGGTTTACCGACTTTCGCAAATGCGGCCTCTAGTGCTTCTATTATATCTTCCGCAGCTTCTAAACCAATTGACAGACGAACTAATTCTTCCGGAACACCAGATTTTTTCAATTCTTCTGGACTTAATTGTTGGTGTGTTGTAGAAGCAGGATGAATGATTAGAGAACGAGCATCCCCAACATTCGCCACGTGGCAGAATAATTCAATGTTATCAATAAGCTGACGACCAGCACTTCGTCCACCTTTAATACCAAAAGTAAGGACAGATCCAAAACCATTTTTCAAGTATTTTTTAGCATTTGCAGCAAATTCGCTATCATCAAATCCATTGTAATGCACCCATTCTACTTGGTCATTTTGACGAAGATATTCTGCCACTTTTCTTGCATTTTCATTATGATATGGAACTCTTAAATGTAAAGTTTCTAATCCTTGGAGTAAATTAAACGCAGCGTCAGGGCTAAGTGTTGGTCCAAAATCTCGTAATAATTGAACGCGTAAACGAGTTGCAAATGCTGCATTTGCTGTATCAACACCGTAACGTAAACCATGATAAGATTCATCTGGCTCTGTATAATCAGGGAATTTACCACGTGTCCAATCAAATTTACCGGCATCTACTACTACCCCAGCAATAGTTGTACCATGACCGCCTATCCATTTTGTTGCAGAGTGAACAACAACATCTGCACCAAATTCAATTGGATTGCAACCTACAGGTGAAGCAAATGTATTATCAATGATTAATGGAATTTCATGTTTGTGTGCAATTTTTGCTAATGCTTCAATATCTACGATTGAAAGACTTGGGTTTCCAATGGTTTCAGCATAGATAGCTTTTGTATTATCTTGAATAGCTGCTTCAAACTCATCATTATTTTTTTCGTTGACAAATGTTGTTGTAATACCATAACGAGGTAACGTGTTCGCAAATAGATTATAAGTTCCTCCATAAATACTAGATGCGGATACAATATGATCACCTGCACGTGCGATGTTCAATATTGAAAATGCGATAGCTGCCATCCCTGAAGATAAAGCAACTGCTGCTGTACCTCCCTCAAGTAATGCAATTCGTTTTTCAAATACATCTACAGTAGGGTTCATAATACGAGAATAGATATTGCCTGGTTCTTCTAATGCAAATAATTTACGTGCATGTTCAGAATCTTTAAATTTATATGCAGTTGTTCGGTATACAGGTACTGCAATAGCTCCTGTTGTTGGATCTGGTGTTTGACCACCATGAACTGCTAAAGTCTCTTTACGTAATTCTGTCATTTTAAATTCCTCCTAAAAATTTTTTAGATGGAAAACGGAGGTGTGTTAAAGGGTTTTTATAAAGTCATTATTCCAATG
This sequence comes from Rummeliibacillus sp. TYF005, assembly GCF_003844195.1. NCBI lineage: Bacteria > Bacillati > Bacillota > Bacilli > Caryophanales > Caryophanaceae > Rummeliibacillus > Rummeliibacillus sp. TYF005. The sequence goes on along the minus strand of NZ_ML122565.1, from coordinate 43,608 downwards.
CTTATAAAAAATAAAAACCCTTCTTCACGTAAGAAGAGGGTTGATTAGCATTTCCTCCCCTTATCTTTCAGACTCGCTTAGAATCTGTAGGAATTAGCACCGTAGCAAGTATTCATAAACTTACTGGTTGCTGGGCATCGCAGGGCCTATCCCTCCGCCGCTCTTGATAAAGGTTATTTTTTTATTCCATCTTGTTGAGGTAAGTATAGAAGATAAATAGAATAAAAGTCAACAACTTTCTGAATAATTAATCATTTTGAAAGGGATTTATTTCTTGTATTATATTTTTTGTAAGAATCACTAGTACAATATTTTCCTATCTTTTTAATCTTACTTCATAAGATAAACGTGTACTTTACAAATAAAGTATTTCATAAATTTTCCTTTTTTCGACATATATATGCACATTATATCAATAAGCACAGCCTTATAATGGAGATAAAGGAAATGAATGATAATTATGGAGGAAGTTAAAAAGAAAAAGAATTTAAAACCTCTATGGATAGGACTTGCTTTTGCTGTATTAATAATCATGACATTTTGGCCAAACAGCGGAAATTTACCCGTAGCTGGTCAAAGGAGTTTAGCAATTCTTGGATTTGCCGTTATTTTATGGGTTACAGAAGCTGTTTCTTATCCAGTAAGTGCAGCCATGATTATAGCAATTACTGGAATATCAATCGGATTAGCACCCACTCTTGAAGATCCTTCACTAGAGTATGGTACAGCTAATGCTTTGAAAATGGCTTTAGGTGGTTTTAGCAATTCTGCCGTCGCATTAGTGGCTGCTGCTCTTTTCTTAGCTGCTGCCATGCAAGCAACAAATTTACATAAGCGACTTGCCTTATGGATTTTATCCCTGGTCGGTACAAAAACTAAAAATATCGTATTTGGAGCAATCATCGTTTCGATTATATTAGCATTTTTCGTACCAAGTGCCACAGCTCGGGCAGGAGCAGTTGTGCCCATCTTACTAGGTATGGTCGCTGCATTCGGCCTACCAAAAGATAGTAAACTAGCTGCATTATTAGTCATAACTTCTGTACAAGCTGTATCTATTTGGAATGTTGGCATTAAGACAGCTGCTGCGCAAAATATGGTCGCATTGAGTTTTATCAATAAAGAATTTAATACGGATATTTCCTGGAGCCAATGGTTTATATACGCAGCACCATTCTCAATTATTATGTCCATCGTGCTATTCTTTGTAATGATTAATCTGATTAAACCTGAAACTCAAAAAATTGAAGGCGGCAAGGAATTGATTGAATCCCAGTTAAAAGAACTAGGACCTGTCAAATCCGCTGAAATTCGTCTAATTATTATTTCTTTAATTTTATTATTCTTCTGGGCTACTGAAGGAAAGCTACACCCATTTGATACGACAACTGTTACAATTATTGCTATCGCAGTATTATTAGCCCCCAAAATTGGTGTCTTTGATTGGAAACAAGTAGAAGGTCTTATTCCATGGGGTACTATTATTGTATTTGCAGTAGGTATCTCACTCGGTACAATATTACTTGATACACAAGGTGCTCAATGGCTTTCTACTAAAGTATTCGGTTCACTTGGCTTAGAACATATGCCAATTTTAGCAACAATTGCTTTAGTGTCATTATTTAATATTCTAATTCACCTTGGTTTCGCAAGTGCAACCAGTCTATCTTCAGCATTAATTCCAATTTTTATTGCACTAACAACAACTATTGATTTTAATATTAATAATGTAGGATTTGTAATCATCCAACAGTTTGTTATTAGTTTTGGCTTCTTACTACCTGTAAGTGCACCTCAAAATATGCTTGCTTACGGTACCGGAGCCTTTACTGTCAAAGATTTCTTAAAATCAGGTATCCCAATTACTATTGCAGGGTATTTGCTCATTTTAATATTTAGTGCAACCTACTGGAAATGGATTGGTTTGCTTTAAAACTTACAATTAGTGAAATGGCGAAGAGTATTAAAACCTCTTCGCCATTTGTTTCAGTAGTAACTTTCTATAAAATCCCGTATAGTGAAAATGATACCTACTATAAAGGAGTGACATTTAGTGGTCAAAGATCTATTACGTAGTCATACATCTGTAAGAAAATATACTGGTGAAAAAATCCCTAAAGAAGTCGTGTATGATTTAATCGAAACTGCTCAAATGGCAGCAACTTCACACTTTATCCAAGCTTATAGTGTTATCTGGGTAACGGATGAAGAGAAACAACAAAAACTTGGCGAACTATCAAACAATGCGTTTCAATTCCAAACAGCTGGCGCAGCTTTTCTATTTTGCGTAGATTTCAAACGTTTACAAATTGCTGGTAAAAAGCAAGGTGTTGAAATTGTAGCGGATTCGGCTGAAAATGTCCTTGCCGGTGTAGCAGATGTATCCTTATTTGCGCAAAACTTCGTTATTGCAGCAGAGGCAGAAGGTTATGGAATTTGCTATATTGGTGGGGCGCGAAATCAACCAGAAGCAATTAGCGAATTATTTAATTTACCAGACTATGTCTTCCCGTTATTTGCTATGACAATTGGTAAACCTACGAAACGTAACGAAACAAAACCACGTTTACCTTTAAATGCTATACTGCATGAAAATAATTATGATGTAGAAAAGTATGATCAACTATTAGATGAATATGACGCAACATTAGAAACATATTATGCAAGTCGTTCTTCTAACAAGAAGATGGCTAATTGGACAAAACAAATGGCTGATTTTCTTATCGAACAACGCCGTCCTTTTATCAAAGACTTCTTAGCTAAAAAAGGTTTTACTTGGAAATAGTATTCTTTTAAGAAAAAAAGGCCAATGGTAAGTATCCTTCCATTGGCCCTTTTTGACAACAAATTGTATCCTTGTAAATCTACTCTTCTATACCTTGAATCGTCATTTCTTTAACTGGTAAGAAAACATCTGTTGAATTTACATATTTTACTTCCACTTGGTCGCCCTCTTTTAAATATACTGCAAGAGGTGCTAATTCGGAGCTGACAATATAATTTTCTTTGTTATCTAATAAGAAAGAAATTGTCGTATAATCACCGTTTTTCTCTTTATAAACTCGGATTACTTTTCCTTTAGCTATTTTTTCTTCACTTGAAGAACTACTATTTAAAGAACTACTTCCCGAGCGATTAATCACTGTTTTATATTGTCTCAGCGCTTCGTTCGGTGTAGCTGCTGATACTGAAAGTTCTGGGTTTGCTGCTGATACAATGGAATAATTTTGTAAGAATCCATTGGAATCAAGTACTGGAACTAGCCAACTTGCTTCACCATAGAAATTGTAGATAATTGGCATAGAAGCTTGCCATTTTTTCTCGATGAATTTTTTCTCAATAATTTGAATTGCCCCTTGCGAATCCATATAGGCTTCATCTTTGTTACCTGAATAGTATGTTGCTTGACCTGTACGTGCATTTGTCAAAGAGTAGCCGAGCATTGAGTCCACGCCTTCTTTAGGACTAGTGAAATCTGTAAAGTAATACATGGTTCCATTTTCATCAAATACTGGACTAACATTAGCTTCAGTTCCTTCATCTGATGGGAGTTTTACATCCTTTTTACCAAATAAGCTATTCCAGTAACCATGCACATATTTACCAAAATACTCATTTTGTCTACTTACAGCTTCTGGAGAAATCGCACCGTCGATAAATTCAGGGACATCCTTTAATGCATAGGTTTGAGACTTGCCCGTTTTAGCATCAATCATCACAATTCCTTTAGGATCAAAACCATTACGACCTGATATAAACTCACCATAAGTACGGATATAAAATGGTTTACCATCGTCATTAACTTCTAATTGTGCGTCACCATAGAAGATTTCTTTAGTATTAGCTAAGCGCATATGACGTTCCACATTGTTATTTAAGTAAGCAGAAGTTGTGTAAACCATTGGAGATTTTACAAACTTAGGATTATCCGATGAGTTTGTTGCACTCATTGTTAAATATCCTGGAGATTCTTTTCCTTTCATCCATTTAAAGAAATCAGAGAATTCCACTGGAGCAATATAAACATATTCACCATTTACTTTTTGAATCTGCAGGTTACCTAGTTCATAGTAACTTGTATTCGGTACTTGGCTAAAGGCTTTTTTCATTTTGTTTCGTGCAAACTTTGGTGGAACACTTGCAGGTGTTTTTGTGTCATCGAATGCTTCAATCTCTACCTTTTTTGTCATCTCAGCAGATTGATATTTTTGGTTTGCATTGAAAAAAGGTGCTGAAATTAGGTATACAACAAATAGTAAGCTTGCAAAAGCAATAATCCCTTTTATTTTTCTTTCAAGCTGGTTTGATAATAATGCACCTATCAATGAAATAATAAATAGTACTGGCCATAAAATTGTCCAGTTTTGATCGATTTTTGTAACATAAAAAACAATTACTGTGATGATGAAGGCTAAAATAAAAATCGCAATTCCAAATTGCATCTTAAACTTTGTCTTAAACTCACCATCAGCAGTTCTACTAGTTATTGGCATGATTAGCACTGCTGCTATTACAGCAATAATGGCAGACATAAGTAAAGTAGTAGTCATAGTTATTCATCCTTTCTCATATTAAAATACGAATGACTTCATAGAAAGTTTCTTAGAAATTTCTTTGGAATTTTGTTTCGAATTATTTGAGGTATCAATATATAGAAAATCACGTAAAGGAGGTGGATTCATGACAAGGTTAAATCTTATTATACTTGTTATCTTCTTTTCTCTTATTTATATTTTCTTAATACCTGATGAACCATTCTTGTTGAAAATTACATTCAAAATCATACCGATGATCTTGATGATACTTTTCGTCTTTTTGAAGCGTAATTCGAACAACCCAGCATTTTCAAAGTGGCTTCTTTTTGGATTAATCTTTTGTATGCTTGGCGATGCCACATTACACTGGTTTTTACTGGGCCTATCCTGCTTTTTAGTCGGTCATATCTGCTACATTGTCGCATTTTTCAAGGTGAAAAAGAAAGCAATAAATGTATATATTGCTATTTTTTTATTGGCTTACGGTTTGATGATGGTAGCATGGATTGCGGGTAATTTATTTAAATCAGGGAATTATATACTTAGCGTAGCAGTTTGCTTCTATATTGCAGTCATTTTAACAATGGGCTGGTCCGCTATACAATCTTACTCACCATTACTTATAATTGGTGCTCTTTCCTTTATTTTCTCTGACTCTATATTAGCTATCAATAAGTTTATAACTGATATTCCTATGTCCCATGTCCTTATTATGACAAGTTACTATGGAGCCCAACTTTTATTCACTTTAAGCTTACTAAATTATTCCGTAGTCCGAAAGAAAGTGTTAGAATTATGACAATGCTTCAAATATAAGGAGGATTCAAACTAATGAAAGAAACAGTGATTGAACGATTAGTTCGCTATACAAAAATTGATACACAATCTAACGAAGATAGCCAAACGACACCTTCTACTGAAAAACAATGGGATTTACTCCATTTGTTAGAAAATGAATTAAAAGAAATTGGTATGCAGGAAATTTCTGTAGATGAAAATGGTTACTTATTTGCAACATTACCTTCAAATTCTGATAAAGAAATTCCAACAATCGGTTTCTTAGCTCATGTCGATACAGCGACCGACTATACAGGTACAAACGTTAATCCACAACGTCATGACAATTATGATGGTGGAGATATTCAACTAAATTCAGAAGTTGTATTATCACCTAAAAACTCACCTGAATTAGTAAACTATATTGGTCAAACATTGATCACTACAGATGGCACTACTTTACTTGGGGCTGATGATAAAGCAGGTATCGTAGAAATTATGACTGCAATGGAATACTTGATACAACATCCTGAAGTAAAACATGGTACCATTCGTGTAGGATTTACACCTGACGAAGAAATCGGACGCGGTCCTCATAAATTTGATGTAGAACGTTATAATGCAGATTATGCATATACAATGGATGGTGGCCCACTTGGAGAGCTTCAATATGAAAGCTTTAATGCCGCTGCTGCTAAAGTAACTACACGTGGTACAAATGTACATCCTGGTTCAGCAAAAGGGAAAATGGTCAATTCTATTACAATGGCTATCAAATTCCAAGAAATGATGCCAAAAGATACAATACCTGAAGCAACTGAAGATCATGAAGGTTTCATACATCTTATGAACTTCAATGGTACAGTTGAAAATACAACTCTTTCTTATATTATTCGTGATCATGACCGTGAAGCTTTCGAAGAAAAGAAAGCATTGATGAAAGAAGCCGAAAAAGCAGTCAAAGCTGAATACGGCGAAGATGCCATTACAGTAGATATCCACGATCAATACTATAATATGGCCGAAAAAATTCTACCTGTGAAAGAAATTGTTGACATAGCACAAAAGGCGATGGAAAATCTAGATATCAAACCTTTAATTTTACCTATTCGTGGTGGTACTGATGGATCTCAACTTTCATATATGGGACTACCAACTCCTAATATCTTCGCTGGTGGCGAAAATATGCATGGTAAATACGAATATGTTTCAGCTGAAACAATGGTGAAAGCAACTGAAGTCATTATAGAAATTGTTCAATTGTTTGAACAACAAGCTTAATTGCTGAATTCATAAGCTGATGATATTTAAAGAAAAGAAGAAACGACCATTCGGAAAACTACTCGAATCGTTGTTTCTTCTTTTCTTTTTAAAAATTATTTTCAAAAAGGATTAGATATCATATCAAGAAGGGATTTTGACAAAAGAAAAACGATAAGATGGATGAAATCTTATCGCCACAGTCTTGATACAAATTTCTAAACTTTTGAGGGGGGTTTAGAAATATGATGAATAGCTAATTTTTGGAGAAAAGTAGCTATACTTACCCTGCTCTACTTGCATTTGAAGAGGAGGTTTATTTTCTTTATATGACAATGATAATCATTATCATTTTTATTGTCAATACTTTTGAATATATTTTTAGAAAATTCCATAACTAATGTATAGTATGAATATGAGGTGATTTTATGGGTTCTTTATCAAAAGATCAATTACAAAAATTAAAGTCTTATAGTATTTATGTAGATGATTCAGTTCATACTATTTTTAACTTACAGCAGCTTCATAATGATGATTTTTTATGTGATTTTATAACACTGATTAAAGTAATTAGTAAAGTGGAGTCAGATGTAATTGCACTCTCCTATTTTACTCGTCGCTATGGAATGTTTATTTCAATGCAATTTTACATGTTAACAATGTATGACGAATTTTGGGATGGTGCTTTAAGTGATTTGAAATTCGGCATTAAAGAAGAATTTGGAAATAAGGCATTATGTACATTTACGAAATCATCAGATTGGCATTGGGTTGAAGAGGAAAACCGAGAATCTGCATTCAAAAAAATTTTAAAACAACAATGTTATGAAGTTTTTGTTCAACTTCGTAAAATAACTTCTGTATCCCCTAAAATGCTATGGGAAAATGTATTTGGTTATATGTTATGGCATTACCATGTTCTACTTTCAAATCCTGGGACTTATGAACAAGCTCAATTAGATATTGCATTGTTAGAAGATGATTCTCTATGGTCCCCTTTTGCTAAGTACTCTTACTTTAAAGAGTATACTGGGAAAGAACATCCTTCAAAATTGATCAATATTCCTGTACGAAAAACTTGTTGCTTTTCTAAGGATATTCCCGGTTGGATGCAATGTGGCTTTTGTCCATTAAAATAAAATTCCGATGTTCTCATCACCCAAAATATTATTAACTTAATAGTAAATCTAAAAATAATCCTAAATCCCCTTTACTTTTAAACTTAATAGCAGTACAATGTACACACAAAAACTTTCCTGAAGGAAACTTTATTTCTGGTATAACACTTTTGGGAATGGGGGAAAAACATGCTAAATAGTTTTCAAAAAGAAAAAAATAAAAACCATAATCAAATAACGGCTGAAAATGTTTTAAACGGTAAAGTACATGGTATTAAAAGTATACTTCCTTTCTTAGGTCCAGCATTTATAGCTGCTGTTGCTTATATAGACCCAGGAAACTTCGCAACGAATATTACAGCAGGTTCACAATATGGCTATTTACTATTATGGGTTATTGCTTTTTCAAACTTAATGGCTGTGCTTATCCAATCACTTTCTGCGAAATTAGGCATAGCAACGGGGAAAAATTTACCCGAAGTAGCGCGTGAAAACTTTTCTAAGAAAACGTCCATTCTATTATGGATTCAAGCTGAGTTAGTTATCATGGCAACAGATTTAGCAGAATTTATAGGCGCTGCACTTGGTATGTATTTATTGTTTGATATTCCAATGCTTCCTGCAGCGTTAATCACCGCTGTTGGATCGTTTGCTATCTTAGAACTTCAACGACGAGGTGTACGTGCATTTGAAGCTGGTATTTCGGCAATGGTAATGATGGTCGTGTTAGCCTTCGCATTCCAAACATTCCTTGCTCATCCTGATGCCGGAGCAATTGCTGCAGGATTTATCCCTAAATTTGAGGGTGTCAATTCGATCCTTTTAGCAACAGGTATTTTAGGTGCAACAGTTATGCCACACGCTATATATTTACATTCATCATTAACTCAACATCGCATAATAGGGCATAACGATGAAGAAAAACGGAAAATTTTCAAATTTGAATTTATCGATATCATAATTGCTATGGTAATTGCAGGGGCTATTAATATGAGTATGTTAATCATCGCAGCTGCTGTATTCCACTCAAAAGGGATGAATGTTGAAGATCTTGATGTAGCATTCAATGCACTTAGTGATATGATTAGTCCGATAGCTGCAGTCTCATTCGGGCTAGGATTACTAATTGCGGGGCTAGCAAGTTCATCGGTTGGTACATTATCCGGTGATGTTGTCATGCAAGGCTTTATAAACAAACATATTCCGATTTATTTGAGACGTGCCATTACCATGATTCCACCTATTTTAATCATCGCCTTTGGAGCTAACCCGACAAAAGCATTGGTATGGAGTCAAGTCATATTATCATTTGGGATTGCTTTTGCATTGATACCTCTTATTATGTTCACAAGTAATAAAAATATAATGGGCGGATTGGTCAACCACAAACTAACAACGATTTTAGGATGGATTGTAGCGGGGATTGTAGTAGCCTTAAACATCTATCTTCTCTATCAAACAGCTTTTGGCGCATAATATTCTTTGTATCGCTCACACTAACTTAAAGGAGAGTGATACCATGAAAAAAGATTCTTTGCCAAATGATAAAAAGAAATTCATCGATCTTCCTTACGAAGACAGACCGGATATGTTGGATTCTGAGTATATTAGTATTTATGATTTACACGAAGATGAGCAAACAGTTGATTCGTATCCACTAGAAGCTCAAAGAAAAGATTTAGAAAAAGAAAGTTTTGATGACAAATATAATGGAAAATGGACATCATAACAACAAAAGGGGCTCATCCAGCTAAATGGAGAGTCCCTTTTGTCTTAGTACTTAACATTAAACTATTCCTCTAAAAGCTGTTGTCCAATCGTCGTACATGCATCAAAAAACAGCTTGATATAACCTTCACGATTTACGCTATGTAACACTTTAGCATTTGGCTTCTTCCCTGTTTTATGTGTATAGTCAACTATTGTAGTCCCAGTAGTATAACGTCCTTCTAATTCAATTTCCACATAATAGTTGTCACCTTTAAATAACTCAGGTGCAACGATGGCAGCTACCGCACATACATCATGTACACGAATTTGTTCTTCAAAATGTGGTGCATAGAACGGTGTTTGTGATTGCGTAAATGTATAGAACTTCATCATGTCTGCTGCTTTTTCAGCAAATGGAGTACCTAATGTTCGAAGTTTAGCCATCTCTTTACGTGTAATATAGGCTTTATGTGTAACATCCAAACCACTCATCACAATAGGGACACCTGAGCGAAATACTATCTCTGCCGCATGTGGGTCTACATAGGCATTAAACTCTGCAGTTGTAGACATATTCCCCCCAACTGCTGCCCCTCCCATCCAAGAAATCACTTTAATCTTTGGTTTTACTTCAGGATGAGCAAGTAATAATGCACCTATGTTCGTTAAAGGCCCTGTAGCAATAATCGTAACGAGTTCATCACTAGCCATCAGTGTCTCATATATAGCCATAATGGCTGGACGCTTACTTTCTTTTAAAGTTGGTTCCGCCCATTTGACGTTACCTAAACCGCCTTCGCCATGCACATCTTCTGCTACTTCTAAAGTGCGGAAAATAGGATGGGCTAAACCACGTGCTACCTCAACATTTTGATTAATATAAGTTAAAAAGCTTAACGCATTATAGGTTGTCTTATCAGTAGATAAGTTTCCTGCTTCTGTTGTGACAAGTTTAATATCAAGTTCCGGACGTGAAAATGCTAATGCCAGCATCATTGCATCGTCAATGCCAGGGTCACAATCAATAATTACAGGTGTTTTGTTCAAAATTCTTCACCCCTTAATAAGGATTTACTTTTTATATGTTACATACCATTGATCTTTCATCTGAAACATATCTGTTCCCAAAAAGCCTTCTTTTAATAATTGTTGTTGTCCGGTAGTATCAGACATTAATAAAGCCCGTGATTCAGAAAAAGTTGGAGTTTCACCATTCAACTTTTTATAAAATATATAACGCAATTTGTCGCCATATTTTACTTTTAAACCTGCTATCATTAAACCTTGGGAAAATTTATCTTTTAAACTTGGGATATTCAATGGCTTTACTGTTGCACAAATATAATCGAATCGACTTAAATCTACTTGTTCCATAATGATTTGAGCCATCCTTTTTTGCAATCCATAACCACGATAACGTGGAGAAACATTTGAAATCTCTTGATAAAGTACTCTTGTAAGTTCTTCTTCTGGTATACTACAATCTCTACCTAAATGCTCTTCGTCAATCATTGGTTCAAGTAAAGCACGGAATGCAATTAGTTCGTCTTCTACATAAACACCAATCATTAAACCATGGTCGCTTAATATAAACTTAAATTCCTCTTCACTTAATGGTTGTAATGTATTCTTATCAGGTAATGCACCGATTACCTCCTCTTGTAACTTTGCAAGTTCGGATAAATTCTTTTCACTTAATATTTGAACGTAATAAGGTGTTTCACCAAGAAAACCATTTGCAATAGTCATAACTATAATTTCCTCCTAACGAACAATACATGATTTATGGCAAAGTTCTTGTATGATATCTTCATCTACATCTACTCCTAAGCCTGGTCGTTCGTTTAGGCAGATAAAAGGCACATCATAGTGTAGATTTCCAACATCTTTTGAGAATTTAAGAGGTCCAGTAAGTTCGACGCTTTTCATAATTTTTTTTGAAAAGGCTACATGAAAACCAGCTGCTGAACCAATAGAAGATTCCACCATAGACCCTACCTGGCATTCAATTCCTGCCATTTCGGCCATATTAGCTAATTTCATAGCAGGATAAATTCCACCACACTTCATGAGTTTTATATTCACTTTATCTGCTGCACGTTTTGCAATAATTTCACGCATTTCTTTTGTACCATGCAATCCTTCATCAATCATCAATGTCACATCAGTTTTTGATTTGACTTCAACCATTGCATCGATATCATCTGCATCTACTGGTTGCTCTAACCAATCTAGATTAACGTCGCGTAATGCGCGTAACCCTTTTAATGTTGTTGCTGCATTATGCCAACCTTGGTTAACATCTACACGAATGTCGATAGCATCCCCTACTTTTTCACGTACTGCTTGGATACGTTCTACATCCTTCATCACTTCTGTTCCGACCTTCATCTTAAATGAACGGTACCCCATTTCCACTCTTTCAGCTGCTTCGTTAGCCATTTTTTCAGGGGTTCCAATACTTAATACATGTGTAATAGGGAATTTTTCGTGATAACGACCACCAATGAGTTGGTAAACAGGAACATTTAATTTTTTACCTGCAATATCAAAACAAGCAATATCTATTGCTGCTTTTGCAGCAGGTACTTGATAAACCGTTTTATCCATTAACTCATGAATCTTTTCAAAGCTACAAGGATCTTGTCCAATTACGACTGGTGCAAGTTGATGTTTTAGAACCATATAAGTACTTTCCCATGTCTCGCCAGTTACATGTTCGTCAGGAACAGCTTCTCCATAACCAACGATTCCCTCATCTGTTGTCATTTTGACGATAATAGAAGGCATCGTATCGTATGTGTCATAGCTAATTATAAAAGGTTCGATTAATGGTAATTCAATAGCATAGATTTCTACCGATGATATTTTCATCTTTTTTCACTCTTTTCTTTACATTTAGAAATTCTCTTGATATAGTTGTCGTTAAATGGTCGCTAATAGCGATTAAAAAATAGTTAAGGAGTCGTCATAATGCCTACAAAAATTGCAGTCATTAGCTCTCTTGCTTTTAAGGATCGTTTAATAAGTATCTCACAAGAAGTTGAGAATATCCAATTAGAATTTTATATCTATAACACCCCAGATGAAACCCCAAAATTAATGAAAACGATTAAACCTTGTGATGTATTATTATTTTCCGGTACGCTGCCATATTTATACGCAAAACCACTATTAACGAACTGGCCGATACCATGGACATACTTAAAACAAGATGAATTTGCTATATCAACATCCATTTTATCCGTTTTAGCAAAACATCATATACAACTTTCTCAATTATCGATTGATGTTATTAACTCTAAGCACGTTAAAAATGTTTTGGATGATATAGAATACAATGGATCACAGCCATTTGTACAAGAAATTCACATTGAAGAACACTTTAATATGATCTATCAGCGGCATAGAAAACTATGGGATGAAGGCAAGATTAGATTTGTTATTACAAGTATTCATAGTATCTATGATGCACTGATTGCGGAAGGTATCCCTGCAATGCGTATGCATGATTCTAATAGTTCCATTATCCATCGTTTAGAAGAGACAAAAGTATTATCTAAAATGACTAAATCCGAGTCTGCAAAAGCAGTTGTTGGTATTCTAGAGTTTTCTGAATCAAATGAAGATGAGCAGCTTATATTACAAAAAGTTGTCACAGCTACACATGCATCCTATCAAAAAATGGACACTAATCATTTTGAATTATTCACCACTTTCGGTCACATTCAAAATGCTTTTCAACATAACTTATTAGAATCTACTTTTAACATAACACAGTACCCGATAAAGTTAACATTTGGTTATGGAGAATCTATATTAGAGGCACAAGAAAATGCAAAAAGGGCATTGGATTTTGCATTACCTAATGCCATCTACATTATGAGTGAAAACAAAGAACTACAAGGACCATTTCCAAACCAGCCTATAGTTCTTTCCTTACAAACAAAGGATCCATATGTGTTACAAATGGCAAAAGAAACAAAATTGAGTCCCCTCAATATTTCAAAAATCATGGCTTTTAGCGTTTCAAGACAATCTTTACAATTTACAGCAGTAGATTTAGCAAAATACTTACAAGTCACACGAAGATCTACAGAAAGAATATTAAAAAAGCTAGTTGAACACGGCTACGCAAAAGTAGTTGGCGAAGAAATGTCTTACCAACAAGGTAGACCTCGTGCTATATATGAACTTAATTTTTCTACTTATCACTAAATATTTTTAGAATTGAAAAAAGGGCTAAATCCATTTAATGGACAGCCCATTCTTCCTTATATAAAACTCAAACTCATTCACTTTTGCTAATCATCACTATGAGATTTAGGATTTTTAGCTAGTACAGCAGCTAATACTTTAGAAGCATCAAGCAAAGCTTCATGACTAAATGTCATTTTCGGATGGTGTAATCCTGGAGCTAAATTTGCACCAATTCCAATCATCGTAGCTTTTAGTTCTGGCTTTTTAACCGTATAGAAATGGAAATCATCACTTCCAGGCGTAATAACATGTGGTGCTAAATGATCTTTTCCTAAAGTTTCAATAATCGCTTCTTCCGCCATTTTAGCCGCTTCTTCTGAAACTTCAGCACCTGGTGTATAATCTACCCATTTCCAATTCATATCAATATTAAATTGTTTTTCAATCGCCTTTAAGCCTTCTTCAATTTTTCCTTGTATCACATCTAAAACACTATTTTTTTGTGCACGAATGTCCATTGTAAAGCTTGCTGTACCTGGAATAATATTCATACTTCCACCGTCTGCTACAATTTTCGTTAGCTTCGCAGAATGTGGTTCAAATGGTGATACATAGATACTTTTAATCATTTGTTGAATCGCTACAACAACATCAATCGAATTTTGGCCTTGATGAGGACGTGCACCATGCGCATCTGTACCATGAATCTCTCCCTCGAGGAAAATAGCTGATCCATGATGTATGGCGGGTGATACTTGTCCTAATTTAAGCTCTTCAATCGGACGTAAATGCACACCAAATAGATGAGATACACCATCTACTGCACCATGTTCGAATGCTGCAACCGCTCCATTTCCCATTTCTTCAGCAGGTTGGAAGATAAATCGTACCTTGTGCTGTAATGGTTGATCTTTTAAACGCAATAATGCCCCAAGTACCATAGACATATTACCATCATGTCCACATGAATGATTAGCTCTCCATTTTCCGTCTACTTCTTGCCACAGTGCATCGATATCAGCACGAACGGCTACAGTTTCTCTGCCTTCACCTATTTCAGCAACCAGACCTGGTACATCACCAAATAATCTATAGGAGATATGTAAGTTATCTAATATACTCGCAATTTTCTTTGTCGTTTCATGTTCTTTCCAACTAATCTCTGGATGTTCATGAAAATAATTAAACCAATTTAATATTTGTTCATCAATCGTCATTTTTTACACCTCATTTGTACCATATTACTTCAATTTATGTTTTTTTCCAAATACAAAAAAACACAGCCATTATTGGGCTGTATTTTTGTTTATAACTCTGTATAAAATCCTTCTGGATATTGTTCACTTTCATACGGTTGTTCCAATTCTTCACCAGTAAATTCACTTGAAGATAACTCATATTCTTCATCCAACAAATACGTTTCAAATTTCGAAGGTTTCATGGCAGCACTCCTTTTAATTGAATATTCTGATTATTTAATAATAATATATGATTATTAAAGATAATTCAACTAAATTGAAACTTTTTATTTATAACTGAGTATATATATTTAAAATCAAATTTTTAGGGGTGATTAATCATGCTATTTGTCGTTTTGATTGTAGCCATTGCTATTACAGGAGAAGTTATTAAGACAATTGTCCAGAACAAAAATAAACGCTTAGAAATTGAACACAAAATTTTAAAAGAGGAAATTAAATTAGAGGAAATCAAGCAAAAAAACTATATGTTAGAAACAGAGAAACTCCGTTTAGAGTTAAAACAGGTCCAAAATAATTCCCCCACTAAAGCTGAACTTTTAGGTTTTAAACAAATTGAACCTGACCGAGAGTGAGAACTGCTCCCCGCTTCCACTCATTTTAAATAAAATGAAAAGGACAAAGAGAGAACTTATTATGAATGCCTCTCTTTGTTGTTCCAACTAAGATTTCCTTGAATTTTTTGCTTCTGAAACTTTCTCCCTCATGGATGAATATTTATTATCTCCTATTAACATCATAATTTGTAAAATTGTAAATGGAAGTGAAGATTTTTTTCGATAAGCAAGATATTTTGGTTGCCATTCATTAGCAAACTTCTCTTTAAAATTTTGAACCCCTTGAAAATTATAATATTCTTGCCCATCGACTATTATTTGCGTTGCAATCTTTTCACTAATCCCTGCAAACTTGGAAACTCCTACATGTGATAGAGGTGTTATTCCTACATTTAAACGTTCAAACCCTCTAACTTCAGATGCTTGGATAATATTAAAGAATAAATAATCCATCGTATCATCTGATGAAAAATCTTTCTTACATCGAATTAGGTCAATTTTAACTGTACGTTCTTCATCATATAATGGAATCAAATTAGCAAAGGCAATAATTTCGAAATTATTATTTTTCAAAATAGCTAAAGGTGTAAATTGTAAATAATCTTTATCAAAATAACCGATTGAAAATCCTTTTTCTTTTCGATGGTCAAGCCATTCATCCGAAATACTTTGCAATTGGCTCATAATTTCAGCTGAGTATGGTGGTTGCATGATTTCACATGTGAATCCTTCTTTTAGAAGGTTCGAATTTACTCTCTTGTATTCTTCCATTACTTTTCTCGACTGTCTGAATTTCTTTAGATTGATATATCCTTCTTCACCCATCTTGAAAAAGCGATAACCATATCCGTGCAAGCATGAAACAAACTGGTCACTAATTTCATAGAAAATTGGTGTATATCCGTAATCATCTGCATACTTCATAAATTCCTCGATTGCTTTATTAAAATCCTCTTTCGCACCGACCAGATCACCTAAGACTACTAATTTATCGGCAATAATCTGATATGGGAATAGAACCGTCTTATTCTTATTCCAATAGATATATTTATCGTGAAGAAATATTAAATGGGATAACTCCTTTCCTCCATATTTATTTAGATGAAGGAAAATCTCCTCTTCATATGCTAATGAAGATATCTTTGTAAACTGAGTAATCTTACGTAGTGAAACTTCCAACACAACCACAAATGCAACGACAATAAGACCCATAAATGCACTTTTAAATAAATCACTCGAATCCGTAGTTAAAAATGGTCTTAGCTTCTCTGGAATAGTATACTTCATCGATGGATTTACAAAAAAGCCTATCAAGATATACAGCAATAAAATGACGAAGATGATTGCCGTATTTAAAATACTCCTCCCCCAAGTCACGACGTAACTTTCCCGATAAAATCGGCGGCGAGATAAATACAAAAGCCCTGCTACAAATAACATAAATAACGCTTGCTTGTACTGAACACCTTTAATAATAAAAAGTGCTGAAGCAAATAGTAAGACAAAAACTGTCATCCTATATGAATTTTTATCTTTATAAGATATTCCATTTGATAATGCAAGCAACACAAATCCCGTAGCAACCGCTAATTGATGTGAGATATTGATAATTGGAAATGCCATTAATTCTTTTGCATATTGAATACGTTCAATTGCACCAGGTGCGACGGAAGATAATAGAAGTATTAATCCTGCTAAGAACACAAGGGCAGTTGCTAAAATATGGCTCGTTTTTTCTAAAAAGAAACGAGGAATAGCATTCAATCCTACATTAAATTTCGCCCATAACTCGCGGATGAAAAGAGCGAGCCCTGCTAAAAAAGGGACCACATAATAACCAACCCTATAAAATAATAAAAGTACCAAAATAGACTCTTCAGGTATTTGTAAACTTTGTGCTCCCCATATAAATACCAAATCAAAAGAACCAAGACCTCCAGGAATCATACTAACAATTCCTGCACAAGAAGCAACGATAAAAATTGGAATTAGATTTTCGATACTGATTGATATATGGAGCGAATATACTAAAATCATCATAAATGTAAATGCGCCAAGCCATTCTAATATCGAAACACCTAATAATCCCAAATCACTTAACAAACGACGATTAGTAGTTGTTTTTCTAAACAATTGAATAAACGCCTTTACAATTAAAAACGGGACATACAAACCAATAACAACAGCTGCAACAACTAAAATCCGATGTTCTGCAAACATCGGAAAATCCCAGTAGAATATTGGCAAAACCCAAGTAAATAAAGAAATACCCGCTAGGTAAAATAATGTAACTGATGTGATGGTTTTAAAAAATGAAGCACTATCTACTTCTTCTTTTTTAAAATAGTGTGTACGTAGTAAGACTCCAATAAGTCCTCCAAACCCAATTAAATTTGAAAAAGAATTAATGATTAATGATTCCTTCATCAAGCGTCGTAAAGATCTTTTTAGCTTTAATTTTTTAATTATAAAATAATCGTAAAAAAACATTGGAAACACTAGCACTAATGAGAGTAAAGCAATTAATGCAACTGTTCTGACATCTAAGGATTCTAACTTATTTGCAATTTCTTTCCCATTCGCATTCCCTAAAATTTTACCAATTTCATGTATTGCAAAAATCATCAGCAAAATTGGTAAAATGACTTTTAACCATTGAAAAATCTTTGTTTTATTGATTTTCATCCATACATCCACCTAAATTTTATCTTCATACTCTCTACTATACATATAAGATACAATTTATGCAGTTCTTATTACTTCTAACTAGGAATTTTTATGATTAAGATCAATTTAAATAGAATCTTAAACATAAAAAATACGCCATTAATGTTAACTTCATTAATAGCGTATTTCGTATGATTCGTAAACTATTATCGATTAATTTAAAACTTTAATTGTTACTGTGCGTACTCCCCAGCTTTTTGCTTGACTGTTATTTGGCATTAGTAAGTCGATTTTATGACCTTTAATCGCTCCACCTGTATCTCCAGCAATAGCTGTACCGTATCCTTCAACCCATACTTTTGAGCCTAATGGAATAATTCTAGGATCTACCGCAATAACTTTCATGTTCGGATTAGCTTTTACATTAATCCCTGTTGCTGTTACACCTGAGCACCCTGCACAATATGGTGTATATGCTGTTGCTGTAACCGTCAATGTTTTACCAGCAGATTGTGGTGCCGCTTGGTTTGTAGATGTATTTGTTTTTGTCAGTTGTTGTTTAGATGTACTTTGTTTCTCTTCAGTTTGGGTATTAGCTGGTGTTTGTGTTTGCTTAGTCGAAACAGAAGCAACATTATTATTATTTGAATCTCCTGTTAAAACAAGCTTTTGACCTGTATAGATTAGA
Source organism: Rummeliibacillus sp. TYF005 (assembly GCF_003844195.1). Taxonomy (NCBI): domain Bacteria; kingdom Bacillati; phylum Bacillota; class Bacilli; order Caryophanales; family Caryophanaceae; genus Rummeliibacillus; species Rummeliibacillus sp. TYF005. The sequence goes on along the minus strand of NZ_ML122565.1, from coordinate 24,837 downwards.
TCACTATTAAGATTATTATAAGATTTTAAATCATGGACAGATATACCTGCTTTACTAGCAATCTTAAATAATGTATCGCCTTTATGAATTGTATATGTTTTAGCCTCTTGGCTAGTTTCTAGTTGTTGTGATGGAACAATTACATCTGAATTTAAATTGTTCATTTCTTTTAAATCTTCTACTGATACTTTTTCATCTTGAGAAATACCCCAAAGTGTATCTCCTTTTTCCACTTTGTAACTAGCAGCATCTGCTTGTGTTGATATTGCTGCAGTTCCAAGTGCGAAAACACCCGCTAGTGCAATTAAATATTTTTTCATCGTTTAAAAACGACCTCCTTTGTACTAACACGACTAACTTTACCATCGTCACATGTCATTATGATTTCTAATCGATGTATGCACTGTAACAATCGTGTTACATTCTTTGCCAATTTTCTGATATTTTATACATCATTATTGATATTTTTTTAGATTGAATTTTAATAGCTATTGATATGACTAGGTTCATCTTACATTGGAATTAATTTACAAAAGATTTTAATATTTCACCTTTTTTATACAAATAAAGAAATTGTTACACTTAAATTCCTCTATTTTTTATTTATAAAAAGGAAAATCAGCTGAATATAAGAGGGAAAACGACTTTTTCTACATTGAAATATTACAAATATAAATGAATAAAATGTAATTATTGTTTTATTGAGGAAATTTTTAAGAATGGAAACTAGTATTATCTTATTTCATACTGAAAAGATTATGGCGTAAAAACATGAAAAAGAGGTTAGGACTCTTGAGCCCCAACCTCTTTATAAGTTCTAAATTATGGATAATCCTTGATTTAAACCTTTCCCTATAACGAAACTTCTTTTTGCATCGCCTTTACCTCAGCTAACGTATAAAGTTCCCATAAGTCTTTTTTATCCAATTCATGTAATAATATATTCAAATCATTTAAAATAACATTTCTTTTTTTCGGAAACTCCTTTTCCCCTTTTAAAGGTGTCTCGTCAATCATATTTAATAGTAGCTCATCAGCAGAGACACGTAGAATTTTGCTTAATTTTACGATCCAGCTGGCAGAAGGAACGCTTTCACCCATCTCCCAACTCTTTATACGACTTGCTGATGTACCAATTGCCTTTCCTAATGACAGCATCGAATACCCATTTTGAATTCGTAATTCTTTTAGTTTTTCGCCAAAGTCTTGTGGATTAAACATTTGCCATCTCTCCCTTGTGTTAATCAGACTGATGTCAAGCGCTTACATTGTCTGAAATATTAGTATCAAAATAGTAACCTTTTTAAATTCTATTTTCTAAGTAAAGAAAGTATCACAACTTTGTAAAACTACCCCTTTTAATTTCTTTCCTCAATAACATTGATACTTAAGGAACTATTTAGTTTAAACGTGTAGTATCTTTCCCATTTGAATCAAATATCATCCTTTACTTAAAAGAACGGCTACTAAAAAGATAAAAATTATTCGTTGTATTAACATTTCGACGTTAATTAGTTGAATCCTTTTCTTTTTTTGAAAATTTTATCTTTATAAGGAAAATGAAGTGTGAAAAATTCTATTTATTAGACAAGCTTTCTATATATAAAACTTTATTTAAAACAAAAAAGAGTGTCCAAAATTTATTTGAACAACTCTTAATGTAAATCAAAAAACCATTCTTTAATCATGAGTAATAACTATTGGTACGATGATTCTTACCGTCGTACCATTATCTTCGCTTACTTCTAATTCGCCATTTACAAACTCAACACGTTCCTTCATACCATTTAAACCATTGCTCGACATTCTTTTAGAACTCTTGGATATCCCTATTCCATTGTCACTTATGATCATTTCTATAAAATCAGCACTTTGTAATATAGAAATTTTACACTCAGTAGCTTGGCTATGTCGTACTACATTATTGACAGCCTCTTTTAAACACATACTCAATGAATTACTTAGTAATTTTGGAATACGATCGTACTGTGGATTTCCTTCCACCTTTAACTGAATATTGGCTGCTATTAATATTTGCTGAACATGAGTTATTTCCTCTTGTAGTTTCACATTTTTCATATTAGATACCATCTCACGTACTTCTTTTAAAGCAATACTAGATGTTTGCCGTATATCATGCAATTCACTAATTGCAGCTTCTGGATCTTTTTTCACTAATCGAACAGCCAGATCACTTTTTAGCCCAATCATCGAAAGCTTCTGTCCTAATGTATCATGTAAATCTCTAGCAATTCTTTGTCTTTCTTCATATACACTTAGTTCTGAAATACGTGCATTTGCTGTTTCCAATGCCCCTTCAAGCTTTTTACTTTTACTTTCACTAAAAAGATAAAAAGGACCTAAAATGGCACTAAATAAGATGATAACAATTAAAGGGAGCTCTTGGATGAACAAATCTGTTTCAATGAAGAATCCTCCAATAACAGATCCTACTGTCATTGCAATATGAAGACCATACATTATATAAAATCCTACTGTATGGTGGATTTTCCCGATAGAGAATGCCGTAAAAAAGGAAAAATATATATATCCAAACAATACTGTCATGACAGCATTGATTACCATTCCAAACGCAATCCACATATATACAAGACCATTTGTTGCACTATAAGCAAAACGAAAACAGATTAAATACATGATTAAAACTGCAAGAGCAACTGACAGTGTAAGCTTTGATGCTGTATGAAAAATTAAATAAAATGGGATGAAACATAAGGCAACCCATGCTACCCAACTCATCACTGGATTTTTTGGAAAAACACTATACCATTTTGACACGTAAACTTTTCACCGCCTTTAACTGCCCTCATTATATCAAAGAATATGTATTATTATATGTATTGACCCTTTATCATAATAGATTGTTATGATATACCCTTTACATAATTATTATTTCCACTAAAATGGTTAATGGTAAAGATATAACATTGGAGATGGCGAGATGGATTCACAAGCAATTATTTTAGACCTAGATGGAACAACTTTGACAAGTAAAAAGACTGTCAATCCGTTATTAGTAGAATATTTACAAACACTTAGAAAACGTGGATTGCTTGTTCTTATTGCCACTGGGCGGACGATTTTTGAAATTCGAAAGATCCTTCCTAAGGAATTCAAAGTAGATGGAATTGTTGCATCGAATGGGATGAATATCTTTGATGCAACAAAGCAAATTATAAAAAAGGATATCCCTTCAAATACAGTTCAACAATTAATAAATCAATCGATTGAATTTGGAATTCATCATGAAATCTACCACCAAGATGGAACCGTTACTGCAATGAAAACACCTTTTCAATCGGAAACAACGAAGTTAAAATTACATAATTTTCGTAAATACATTAAATGGACATCATCTATTTATACCAACAATGTAGAAAAAATAGTATTCTTTGATGATCATACCGATCTTGTGGCAAACTGGTTTGAGAATTTAAAAGAAATGCAAAGGGATTTAGAATTTTCAGCAGCTCTATCATCTTCCCACTTAATAGATGTGAATGGAGCTGGAGCTAGTAAGGCAACTGGAACTACTTTACTTTTATCCAAATTAAACATTGCTTTTGAAAATGTTATGGCATTTGGCGATGGTGGTAACGATATTCCTCTCTTTAAAAAAGTAGGCAAAAGTATTGCCATGAGAAATGCCCGTAAAGAAGTTCAATTACATGCAGACGAAATTTCTAAATATACAAATGATGAGAATGGATTGTACCATCATCTCCATCAACTTTTCCATTAGACCATAATCGACAATATTATTTCTTGGGAAATGTTTTACGACAAAATTCCACCATATACGTAATGTGACAAATTAAGTAACACATTCTTTCATTTATGAATACTTCGCTTTTTCAGTTGTATACTAGAGGGAGAATTGGGATAGAAAACTTAATAGACATACTAGGGAGGACTGTTTATGTTATCTGAAACACTACACAATGCATTAAATGATCAAATGAACTTTGAATTCTATTCAGCTCATACTTATTTAGCTATGGCTGCTTATTGTACAAGTGAAAATTATGATGGATTTGCAAATTTCTTTTTAGTACAAGCTGAAGAAGAACGCTTCCATGCGATGAAATTTTATAACTTTATCAACGATTTAGGTTATCGTGCAACCATTCAAGGATTTGAAAGTCCAGAAAATAATTTCAGTTCTGTTTTAGAAGCATTTAAAACTGCACTCCTACATGAAAAAGAAGTTACTCGTCGAATTTATGAGTTATCTGATATCGCATTAGATGAACGTGAACATGCAACAATGGCATTCTTAAAATGGTTTATCGATGAACAAGTCGAAGAAGAGTCTACTTTAGATACAATTATTCATAAATTCGAACGTATTGAAAATGACTCAAACGCCATTTTCATGTTAGATGCAGAATTAGCAAGCCGTACCTTTACTGCTCCAGAATAATTGATTATTAAAAAAGCTAGAGAATGGACTATTCTCTAGCTTTTTATATTGATTAATCTATAAGTTTCCCAACAATTTCTGCGTATTTTCAGATTGCTCAAGTATTTTATTTTGTTCAGTCCAATAAATCATATATGTTTTTCCTTTTAATTCGAACAAAAATGGTTTTAGCTTAGTAGAAATTGAATCATCCTTGTTTTTTAAGCACAATATCTCAACAGAATATAATACTTTGCTATTTATCTTATAAGTAATAATGTAGTCTGCCTTGTCCTTAAACAATTTACGATCCGCTTTGTCTAATTTGTCGATATGACTTAGTGGATATTTTTCTTTATACTGAGCTGAGTCGTTCTTAGTTGAGAAAATAACTTTATCAATTCTTTGATCTTTTACTTCAATTTGGTTAACTTCATCTTGTTTATTTATGATTGTGTTAATCTGTTGCTTTTGTTCTTTTTCTTTATATGCTCCCCACCCAAAAACAATAAGGACTATTGCCATTAGGATGAGTCCAATTCTCATTTTTTTCATATTAAATCCTCTTTCTTTTACAACCTCAGATTCTAATATTTATTTTACCATCAATAGTTGTTTCTAATATACTTTTCTTCATACTTGCTTGATAATAACGGTAAGGAGGGGGAGTTTATCTTGAAAAGTAAACGATTACTAATCGGAATTATTATAGCTCTAATAGTCATTATTTGTGGGGGCGCATTTTATATGGCGCAACAAAAGGCTGAACAAAAGGCTGAAATTATGGTGGGGAAATTCACCAAAGTACTCATAGAGCAAAAATATGACCAACTGCCATCGCTAGTTTCCAATGATTCATTAAAAAAATACAATTACAACAAACAATCCTTGGTCGACAAATATACGAATATTTTCAATGGTATTGGCGCTGAAAAAATAAAAATTAGCAATATGACTATTTCTAAAATAAAAAATGGGCAATATCAATTTTCATACAAGCTTAACCTAACAACTTCTCTTGGAAAAATGCCCACCCTTTCGTATAAAGGAAAGGTCATTAAAGAAGGTAAGGATTATGCGATTGATTGGAATCCCAACTTAGTATTTCCTAGTATGGATGCAACAGATAAGATTTCTTTCTCTGAAGAAGATGCTATTCGTGGGAAAATTCTCGATAAAAGTGGGAACGAACTAGCAACGAATGCAGAATTTCGCCAAGCTGGAATTATACCAAAAGAACTTGGTAAAGGTGATAAAAAGGAAAAGAATATAAAAGCTATCGCCAAACAATTTGATATGACGGTGGAAGAAATTGAAGCAAAACTTAATCAAAGTTGGGTAAAGGAAGATTTGTTTGTTCCTTTAAAAGTAATCGATAACGAACAAGTAAAGAAAATAACAGCTGTTCAATATCAAGCAGTAGATATTCGTTACTATCCACTTGGTGAAGCTGCTTCAACAATGATTGGTTATACTGGAAAAGTAACTGCAGAAGATTTAAAAAAGGATGCTACACTATCTGCTGATGCTGTCATTGGAAAAAGTGGTTTAGAAAGAGCCTATGATAAACAATTACGCGGAAAAAATGGTGGCAAAATTTCTTTGATAAACAAAGACGGTAAAGTCAAAGAAGTATTATTAGAGGCCTACCGTGAGGATGGAAAAGATATTCAACTAACGATTGATACTAAAACTCAAAGAAAAGCATATGATGCACTAGAAAATGCAACTGGCGCTTCTGTCATTATGCAACCCAAAACAGGAGAGTTATTGGCGCTGGTAAGCAAACCATCTTATGACCCAAACAAAATGATTCGTGGTATTTCACAGAAAGATTATGATGCCTATATGAACGATGAACGAAAACCATTCGCTAATCGCTTTATGCAACGTTATGCACCGGGCTCAACACTAAAAACGGTCACTGCAAGCGTAGCACTTGATGCAGGTACACTAACAACAGATAAAACTCGTAAGATTAATGGACTGAAGTGGCAAAAAGATAAATCATGGGGCAACTATTATGTAACGCGTGTTTCCAATGTTCCGCAAGTCAATTTGGAAAAGGCATTTATCTATTCTGATAATATTTTCTTTGCTCAAACAGGACTTGATATGGGTGAAGATGTATTACGTAAAGGCTTCAATCAATTTATCTTTGGCGAAAAATTAGATTTACCATTTTCAATGGAACCAGCTCAAATTTCAAACAAAGACAAATTCCAATCACAAATCCTATTAGCTGATACATCTTATGGACAAGGGCAAGTTTTAATGTCCCCTATTCAACAAGCAGTAACATATAGCGCCTTTGCAAGTAATGGTAAAGTGGTTTATGCACATCTTTTAAAAGATGCCAAAATAAAAACAAAAGATGCTGTCAGCTCAAAATCAACTGAAATAGTTAAAAAAGCAATGATGCAAGTTATCCAAGATCCAAACGGAACTGCTCATAGTTTAAATGGTATCAGCCCTACTTTAGCTGCTAAAACAGGAACAGCTGAACTAAAACAAACCCAAGGGACGGAAGGTACAGAAAATAGCTTTGTCGTTGCATTCGATACAAAAAAAGGTCATGAATTTTTAGTATTATCCCTCGTGGAAGATCATAAAAAGGTAGGTAAAACGGCTACTGAGCTTGTAAAACCTGTTATTGAAGAATTAGAGAAATAACCGAAAAAGGATACTTAATGAAGATAAAAACGCATTAAGTATCCTTTTATTTTAGTTGTAACAAACCTCTTCTTGTTACAATCAAATATGTTCCTATATCACCAGATTGGCGGCTTGGTAACCATGAACCAAAGCATGATCAATAGTAACAAGGTGTATATATACACTGCTTTCGTTAATTTATTTATAAAGTATTCTTTGTTGTATTGTGGTGTGTTAAACGTTCTCATGGTTGGTTTGAACGCTCTCGCTAAAAATACAAGTGATGCGATTAGTAAGGCAAAGGTCATCACGATAAATGGTGAAGTAATCGAATAACCACTCTGCCATAAAATATATAGACCCGATAATATTAAAATATGACCGGAATGCTTTACAACTTGAATAGCAAGCGAGAATGTTGTGACATAGGCAGTCATTTCATCATGATTTTCTGAAATCCGCATTTTCTTTAGCATTGGAATGAGGACAAAAAACGGTCCAATAGATAATATAGCACTGATTACATGTATAAATAATACTGTTGAATAGAGCATTGATAAGCTTCCTTTTACGTATATTTCTTACTTAAACAATATAGGAAATACTATATACAAGCAATCGACAAATAAGTGAATTAGGATTTGTAAATCCAAAGTAAAGATTGCCTGTGTTCTTTGTAAAAAGGCAGTCCCAGAACAAATTGTATTATATAATACACGTATCAAGAAGATATTAGTGGACAGCCTAGTCACATTCTTGATAAAGTAGCATACAATAGATAAAAGTATTTAAAGGAGAGGATTTTTATAGGTATTCATAAATTTTTTACAAGTTTAAATGACTTAGAGCGTATTATTCGTTGCCCTGGTCGCTTCAAATTTGAAGAACATAATGTGGCAGCACACTCTTGGAAAGTCTCACAATACGCTATGTTTTTTGGAACAATTGAAGAAATGAACGGCTCGATTATTGATTGGAAATCGCTATACGAAAAAACGATTAACCATGATTTTGCAGAAGTATTTATCGGTGATATTAAAACTCCAGTAAAGCATGCATCACCTGAGCTAAAACAAATGATTTCTCATGTAGAAGAAAAAATGATGGAGAAATTCATTTTCAGCGAAATTCCTGAAGAATTTCAAGAAGTCTTCTTTGATCGTATGAAAGAAGGAAAAGACGCAACGATTGAAGGCCGATTATTAGAATTTGCAGATAAACTAGATTTATTTTATGAAGCATTTGCAGAGCTAAAACGAGGAAATTCCGACAAAGAGTTCGTCAGTATGTATCAAGAAGCATTAAAGAAATTACTTGTTATTCCGCTACCTTCGAGTGTGGATTACTTTAAAAACGCTATTTTAGCAGATGTCATAACTGAAAAAACACCAGTTGATATTACTGCATTGACTGAAGAAGTTTTAACTGAAGCTAAGCCTTCCAAATAAGGCAATGCTTTTTTATTTTACCCAAAAATAAACCACAAACAACCCAATCACTTCGTTGCTTGCAGTTTACCCTCCCCTTTTAAGTTGCTTGATAGAATGTTTTAGGAATTCCCCCCACACTCCTTTGATGATAAAGTAATGGTGCCTTATTAGCATTCACAATCCGATGAACTTGCCCTATCAAAATAACGTGATCCCCAGCCTCTATCTCTTGAACCGTTTCACATTCTAATACAGACGCTACATTTGCTAAAATTGGCAATTGACTTTCTGAACGTTGCCATTCACATTGTCCAAAGCGATCTACTTCCTTACTTGAAAAAAGAAAGCAAAGTTTTTCTTGATCACTTGCCAAAATATTCACTGCAAATTTCTTACTTTTAGTAAAATCAGATAAGGACTTTGATCTTTTATCAATCGACCAAAGAATTAACAATGGATCTAATGACACAGAAGCAAACGAATTAACTGTTAAACCAACTGGATTATTCTCTTGATCAACGGTGGTAACAACAGTTACACCTGTTGGATAATTTCCTAATGCTTTCTTAAAATCATCTTGTTGAGTCATTCAAAGATCTTCCCTTCTAATTACTTTGTGAAAATAACTCTTTCTTCAACTGGCTGAATCTCTTTTTCTTTTGGCAATGATGTCGGTGAGCCAAACGGTAACTCTGCAACAAGTTTCCAACCACTTTGTATTCCCCATTTCTGTTTTTGTACTGCTGATATTTCAGGATAATAATGTTGTAAACTCGCTCCAAATCCTTCATTTTCAAGTGTAGTCCAGACAAGATATTGAAGTATTCCAGTACCTTGCTGAGACCAATTCGTAAATTGCTCTGCTATATCAGCAAATTGGTTTTGAAAGGATTCAATCACTTTCTGATCCTCAAAAAATAGTATGGTACCATGTCCACTTGCAAAACCTTCAAAACGTTTTTTATTCCGTTGAAACCTTTCCTCCGTTAGTCCTTCTTTAATTTCATCAAAAGCTTGCTCCCAAAACAATTTATTTTGCTCCTCCAGCAAGACTACTATTCGCCCAGTTTGTGAATTAAAAGCTGTAGGCGCATTCTTTACTGCAATATGTAGCACCTCTTGTAATCGTTCATCAGAAATAATATATGCATCAGATAAACCATATATAGATCGTCTGCCCTCTACAGCCTCATAGAAATTCTTAGTCACACAAGTCACTCCTTATTTTCTTGATATGTGTACAATATTAGATTTAATCTTTCGCTAATAATACTTTTTATCAGATATGAAATAGTTACCGTTTAAAACACAGTTTTATAAAATTATAAATATTCCATTAATTTATCGTGCTATAAATACTGATTTCCCCTTCCAAAAATTCTAACTTAAACATCACACTTGTTGTTGGATAACTTTATTTACTTTCTTTAACGCTTCTTGTAAGTGTTCAATTCCCACTTCTGTTACACCTTGATATTGATTGTTGATTCCAAGTTCAACAACTGGAACATGGCGAACACCATATTTTATATCTAGAATGTCTCTGAATTCATCGTGATTCGTTACATCAATCACTCTGTAATCTAAATTTTGCTCTGTTAAATACTCTTTTACATCTTTGCAATAACTGCAGCCATCTTTTGCCCATACTACTATTGATAATTCTTGTGCCATTGAAATTTCCTCCATTCAAAATGTTTTTACTATCGAAAACAAACTTAGATAAGACTAGACACTTTCTATATCAAATCGATAACATTTGACTAAAAAGTCGTATTTTAAGAATTCTTTTTCTTGATCTCGTTTGAAACCTAATCCTTCGTATAAGCGAATTGCATCCGACATTTTATCTGTTGTATGCAAATACAGACTGTTAGCTCCTAGTTGTTTTGCATAGTCAATACTTTCTGCTAATAGTTTTCTCGCTATGCCCTTTCCTCTTGCTGACGGATGTACACCCAATAAGCGTACGATTGGTGCATGGATTTCTATTTCTGGTCGTCCATATGCCAATTCAGATGAAAGGAAAAGCTGTAAAGTCCCTAAAATTTCTTCACCACTTTTAGCTACTAACACTCGATCTAAATTTGGATTATCCAATGATTCTTTGATTTCGCCAATATATGTGTAGTAATCTTCTATATTCGTATAGCTATCTCTAAATTGTTCATAACTTGCAACTAGAACGTTGCGTGTAGCCTCTTTATCTTCTTCAGATAATAGACCAATTGTAATAACGTCCCCCATAAAACCTCTCCCTTTCGATATATATTGTTCTTATCAAACTCAAAACGCATTTCTACTATAAGATTTTGCCTTCTTTTCAATGAAATATAATAAAGCTTCAATGATCAAAGTAATTGCCCAATAAATGATACCTGCAGCTATAAAAGCCTCTAAGAATTTCAAATTCTTTGAAGCCACTATATTAGCAGCACCAGTAATTTCCTTTTGTGAAACGAGAAATGCAATGGACGTTGTATGCAAAAATCCAATAATAAGATTTGTTATATTTGGAACAGATTGAGCCAATGCCTGTGGTAATATAATCCTTTTTACAACCTGAAATGTATTCATCCCTATTGTATAAGCTGCTTCAATTTGACCTTTCGAAACACTTGAAATACCAGAACGAATAATTTCAGACAAGTAAGATCCCGCGGTCAGGGATAATGCTGTGATAACAAATAATACAATTGGAACATTATTGGATTGGTATGGTAAATTGAATACCTTGATGAGATAATCCAGGAGAATAGGAAATCCAAAATAAATCACCATAATATGCATAATTGCAGGTGTACCTCTAAAAAATGAGACATAGAAATTAGCAATTTGACTTAAAACCTTTATATTATATGCTCTTGTCAAAGCCACAGCTAAACCTATTAAAAACCCTATGACAATTGGTATAAATGTCAGGACTAAAGTTAAAGGAACTGCCTTTAGAATTTCCTTAAAGGCAACCCATATAAATGAAAAGTCAATAGCCATACTATTCCCCCTTATTAAATAGAAGAAATTCCATGAGGTTGATAGCGATTTAAATATCTCTCAGAAATTTTAAATACTTTTTCAAATATCAGCACGATTACGTAATATACAATCGATAATGATATATAAACCTCTAATGCATGGGCTGTCGAAGAGATTAGCGTTTCACCTCTACCCATCATATCCATCACGCCAATAGTGAAAGCTAACGAAGTATCCTTTAGAGAGCCAATAATTGAATTGGCCATGTTAGGAAATGCAATTCGAATAGCTTGTGGAAACACAATTCTAAAAAAACTTTGGAGAGGTTTCATACCAATTGAATAGGCTGCTTCAGTCTGTCCAATATCAATTGATTGTATTGCACTACGAAAAATCTCTGCAAAAATAGCACCGTGGCTTAGTGAATACGTAATGATTACAAAATAGAGTGCATCCATTCTAGTAATATCAATATTCCATATACTTAAAAGTGCTGGTAACCCATAGTAAACAAGAAAAAGTTGAATAAGAATGGGCGTCCCTCTTATGAATGAAATGTACAACGTAACAATTTGTCTTACTACTGGAATATGAAAAAGCTTTGGTAAAGCTACAATTATTCCTATGATTGTTCCAAAAATCATTGAGAAAAGTACGATTTCCAAAGTAACACCTAAGTATTTTATTAACGTAGGAAGGAACTCAATGATTAAGACAGGATCAAATGCTTTACCCATTCACTCGCCTCCCTTTAGAGCTTACTCTATGATTTTAAAAATCAACTGAATAGTCAGCACCAAGCCATTTTTTACTTAGCTTACTAACAACTCCCTCTTTTTTTAACTCTTTAAGAGCTTCATCGATTCGATTGGAAAGGGTTGTTTCATCTTTATTTAATAAGAAATATACTTTGGAATTTAATAATGCATCGCCAACAACCTTTTGTTGCGCATCTACATGCTTATTATTGAAATCTACTGCAAACGGAGTTGAAATAAGAGCATCAATTCTTCCCTTTTTCAATTGCTCATTGCTATCAGCTGAACTAGATCCATACACAATTTGTGCTCCTAAATTGTGCTTTTTATTGTAGTCCTCGATAAATACAGCAGAGTTACTCGTTGCTGTTACACTTACTTTTTTACCTTTTAAATCATTAATTGATTTAATATCATTGTTCCCCTCAAAAACAGTTACTTTTAGTGGGAATACATTATAAGGTTCTTTATTGAATAAGAACTTTTCCTGTCTTTCCTTATTAACTTCCATCTGATGTGCGATGAAATCAATTTTTTTTGTTTGTAAGCTTAGTAATAAATTTGAGAATTCCATCGTTTTGAACTTAAATTTATATTCTGGAAGTTTTTTATCAATTGCTCGTACAATTTCAACATCATAACCAGTCAACTTACCATTTTTATCGATAAAGCAAACATTTGGAAATTGTGTACCTGTTCCAATAACAATTGTTTGAACTTTGGAAGAACTCCCCTTTTCTTTTTCATCTGATTTTGCATGAGAGGAGCATGCCCCTAATAAAGCAAGTGACGATATCATGGCTGCAAACCACAGTTTTTTTATATGTTTCATTTGTTTCATCTCCTATCTCTATTATTTTTACTATTCTTATATGTTTACAATGATTTATTGCTGAAAAGTGCTACATTTATCCGTATAGAATAATCCTTGTAGTAGGGTTAATTTTTGAGAATTTTATATAGAATAATCTAATTCAGGTGTCATTCGTTTTAAGAACTGTCTAGTTCGTTCTTCTTTTTGTTCTGTAAAAATTTGTTGCGGAATCCCTTCTTCAATTACAACACCATTATCCATAAAAATAATTCTGTCAGATATCTCTCTAGCAAAATTCATCTCATGGGTCACAATAATCATTGTCTTTCCTTCTCGAGCAATTTTGGCAATAACCTCTAATACTTCCCCAACTAATTCAGGATCAAGTGCCGAAGTTGGTTCATCAAATAAAATAACTTCTGGATTCAAGGCAAGTGCTCTTGCAATTCCAACCCGTTGCTGTTGTCCACCCGACAGTTGACTGGGATAGGCATCAATTTTATTTTTTAGCCCGACTTTCTGCAAAACTTCAAGCGCCTTTTCTTTAGCTTCTTTGACGCTCTTTTTTTGCACTACAACAAGTCCTTCTATTACATTTTGTAATACAGTTTTATGTTGGAATAAATTATAAGATTGGAATACCATTGCAGACTTTTTTCTCAATTGATAGATATCTTTTTTGTTTACTTTGCGTGCATTTATTAACACATCATCAATCACGATTTGTCCTTCATCAGGACTCTCTAAATAGTTAAGGCATCTTAAAAGTGTTGTTTTCCCTGAACCACTTGGCCCTAAGATTGAGATAATTTCTCCTTTTTCAACATGTATATTGATTCCTTTTAGTACTTCATTATGCCCAAACTTCTTTTTTAGCCCTTCAATTTCGATCATAGTACCCCTCCTTTATCCAGATAACTTATTGACTAAAGCGAAATCGTTTCTTTAGTGGCAAACAATGAATTAGGGCTCAATAGCTCATAAGAAAAAATTCTTGCTTGGTCATCCTTAACTGGGGTGTGGATGATAAATTCATCTACTCCATATTGATGATGTAAGCGATTTAACTCTTCTTTCACTTCGGTCGGTGAACCTGCTATAAAATTAGCCTGATGTACTTTCACTTCATATTCTTCTCCAGACTCTTTACCAAACTTTTCTGCTGCTTCTTCATTTTGAAGTGTTAACACACGACCGCTTTTTAAATGAACTTTAACAAGCTGCTGTTGTTCAGCAAGGAGTTTCGCTTCTTCACTTGTAGGTGCTGCAATAGCTGAAACTGCTAAGATAAAACGCCCATCTTTATAGTTTTCTTTATACGCTTCAGCTGCTTCTGCTAGACTTCGATCATCGCTATTAAAGAAACTAGCAAACGAGAATGTAACGCCTAACTTATTAGCTAATCGAGCACTGTTCGGGCTAGCCCCTAATAATATTAACTCTTGTTGTACAGGTGGTTTAGGTATTGCTTTAATCCCAGCAAGTGGATGGTTAGCTGGTACTCTTTCTTGAAGGATTTGTTGAAGAAATGTTAGACGTTCTTCGAAATCCTCTCCCGTATTAACTGTGCCATATTGCAAGGCCTTTGTTGATAAAGGTAATCCACCTGGCCCTTTGCCAACACCTAAATCTACACGTCTTGGTTCTAATGTAGCTAACACTTGGAAAGCTTCAGCCACTTTATAGGGGCTATAATGTTGAAGCATTACGCCACCAGATCCAATGCGAATTGTATTTGTTTTTGCTAAAAGATAAGGGACTAGTATCTCAGGAGCAGACCCAAGTACATCTTCAGAGTTATGATGTTCAGACACCCAAAATCTTTCGTATCCCCACTTTTCAGCTTTCTGTGCTAATTGGACAGTTCTTTGCAGTATCTCATAATTCGATAGGTTTTCAATTACTGGACTTTGATCTAAAATGCCTATTTTGTATCCCATTCAGATTCCCTCCTTATTTATTATTATATTTATTTGTTAACTAGGTTTTATAGATAAAAATTTTACACCGTTTCCTTTATATAACGACTTTCTTTAAAAGGTAATCCCAAATTACCTCTTAGTGTATCAGCCTCATAATCTTCTCGATAGAGACCACGTTGTTGTAAAATTGGTACTACTTTATCTACAAAATCATCTAATGCACCAGGAAGTGAGGACCCAACAATAAAACCGTCTGCACCGCATCGTTCAAACCATTCTTGAACTAAATCAGCTATTTTTTCAGGTGTTCCGATAAAGTCTGTACGTGGTGTTGCTTCTCTTAACGCTACTTGGCGTAAGGTTAAATGTTGCTCTTTCGCCTCTTTTTTAATACGATCTGTATGGCTTCTAAAGCTATTTGCACCGATTTCACCTAGTTCTGGGAAAGGTTCATCTAAAGGATATTGTGTAAAATCATGATGATCGAAGTAACGGCCAAGGTATGCTAGTGCTCGATCAATTGACACCAAGTTCACTAATTCCTCGTATTTTTGCTCTGCCTCTTCATCCGTATCACCGATTATTGGTGCTATACCTGGTAAAATCACTAGTTCATCTGGATTACGCCCAAACTCTACTGCTTGTTTTTTTACATCTTCGTAAAAACTTTGCGCATCCTTTAATGTAGGGTGTCCAGTGAAAACTGCATCAGCATCTTTTGCAGCCAATCTCTTCCCAGCTACTGAAGATCCTGCTTGGAAAATAACTGGTTGCCCTTGCTTGGTGCGAGCAATATTTAATGGCCCTGCAACAGAGAAGAATTCACCTTTATGATTTAAAGTATGCAATTTTTTTGGATCAAAGAAGATATCGTTTTCTTTGTCTGCCACAAAAGCATCATCGTCCCATGAGTCCCATAGACCCTTCGCAACTTCCAAATATTCTTCAGCTATTTGATAGCGTTTTGCATGATTAGGATGTTGTTCCACTGTCTTATTATAATTTAAGGCTGTCTTTTCAAGCGGTGTTGTTACAACATTCCATCCTGCACGCCCTTGACTAATATGATCGAGAGAAGCAAACTGACGAGCAATTGTAAAAGGTTCACTATAGGAAGTAGATACTGTACCTACAAGACCAATTTTAGAAGTAACCGCCGCCAACGCTGATAAAATTGTGATAGACTCAAAACGATTTAAAAAATGTGGAATTGATTGTTCGTTTATATACAAACCATCCGCAATAAAGACCAAATCGAATTTGCCTTTCTCAGCTTTTAAAGCTTGTTGTTTATAAAAGTCTAAATTGACACTTGCATCGGTTGATACATTTGGATGTCTCCAACCCGAAATATTGCCACCTACACCATGAATGATTGCACCAAATTTAATTTTTCTTTGTTCAGCCATGCCAATCCCTCCATTTGTTCTTATAATACCTATTATTTTTATAAGAATTATAAGAAATTGTTATTGAAAATAATCCTAACATTTCTAAGGAAAGCTAACAAGGCTTTTTTTGATAGAAAAAATTTTTGATTGATAAAAATTTTCTATCATTTAGGTATAGAATTGTTTAACAGATTCTTCAATACTGCTTCTAAGCAAATTTACGGTATCATTTTCAACATACGACAAATAAACATTCTGCTTAATTTGAAGCAGATGCGTCGTATCAACTTCAAATAACTCCCCTTTCTCTAATTCCTCTTTTACACATAAGTATGGTAAAAAACCAATGCTTTGCTTATTTATGATTAATGACTTCGCTATTTCAAGGTGGTCTACTTTAAATTCAATGTTCGGCTCAATTTCTTCCACTTCAAATAATTTATAAATTAAATCCCAATCAAAAGCTCCACATTCAAAAAATACAATGGATTCCTTAGCCAATTCCTTAACTGTCACATTTTGTTTTTGTATAAATGGATGATCGGGATAAACAATCAGCCGAACCGAATTATCTAGTACTGGTTCCTGATTGATTCCCTCATCACGTATAGCTCTCATAAAAGCAAAATTTACTTGATGGTTTAATAATTTCGTAATCAATTCATCGTTTGTTGTTGCCGTAAATTTAAAATGTAGTTGTGGATGCTCCTTTTTCCACGAAGTTAACGCATGTGGAATAAAGTACTGAGATGTAATTACATTAGCACCAATGACAATTTCGTTTTGGGCACCCTGATGTTTTAGTTGACGTTTTCCTTCCCTTAATGTCTGTAAAATTTGCTGTGCATAAGGGATAAATTCCTTTCCCTGAGATGAAAGTACTAAATTTCTCCCTTGGCGAATAAATAATTCCGAATTTAATTCTCGTTCTAATGATTTAATTCGAGCTGTTACTGTAGGTTGAGATAAAAACAGTGCTTTTGAAGCTTTATGAATACTTTTTAGATGAACCACATACATAAACGCTTCTAAATTATCTATATTCATTTATAAATCCCCTTTCTTTTTAAACAAAAACCTTACTTATCAAATTCAACATAACGGCGTTAGCTTCCTTCTTGTAATATTCTAGGATTTTCAGCAATGTCATTACATAAGCTGCATTGCTCGTAATAATACGGACTAGTATACCGCATTCCACGTTAATGTGAACGAACATGAAAGACTCTGCGAATACCCACTTTGAGGAATGGTGGTTTAAAACTTTCGATATTTAAATTGGAAATTAATAAAGCACTGACTTTTTGGGTCAGTGCTTTTTTGTATTAGAAGAAATATAATCCTATCAAGAAAATAACGCCTGAATAAAGCAGTGCCGTTATACAGAAGCCCATAATATCTCGAGCTTTAAGTCCTGCAATTGCTAAAGCTGGTAATGCCCAGAAAGGTTGAACCATATTCATCCAAGCTTCTCCGTAGGCAATTGCCATTGTGGCTTTGCCTAAGTCAGCCCCCATTGCCTGTGCAGCTGGGATAACAAACGGTGCTTGTACTACCCAATGTCCACCACCTGATGGAACTGCTAAGTTAACAATCCCTGAACTAAAGAAAGTTAATATTGGGAATGTATCTTTATTTGATATATCAATAAATAAATGAGTAATGGCCCCTCCTAATCCTGATTGTTCCATCATCACTTGAATACCTGCATAAAATGGAAATTGCACTAAGATACCTGCTGTTCCTCCTATAGCTCCTTTAACTGCTCGCATATAGGACATTGGTGTTCCATGTAGAATAATACCAAGAATAAAGAAAATTAGGTTGACAACATTAACATTTACGTTAAAACCATTTTCTGTAAAATAATAAACAATATAGACTATCCCTAATAATCCAATTACATAAGCTAGTATTCTACTCTCTTCTAGCTTTTCAGCAATAGATGCATTAGATGGTAATTTTCTAGCTGTAGATGGTTCTTCTTTTAATAGTTCAGGGTCAATAGCTACTACTTCGTTTTCTGGCTTCATCATTAATTTAGTTAAAAATGGTAGAGTGATGAGTAATGCTACTGTTATAAAAATATTAAAAGGTGTTAACAGAGTTTGAGAAATCGGAACAAGTCCAGCTAGCTTCTCCATTGGATTTCCTGCTGTCGCAGCTGTCAATGGAACAGAGCCAGATAAACCACCATGCCACGTTAAGAAACCAATATATGCACTAGCAATCAATAATCGATAATCTACTTTTGGAATACGTCGTGCTACCTCACGTGCAAATAATGCACCTACAACTAATCCAAATCCCCAGTTAATAATACTGCATAAGGCAGACATGAACGTAACAAGCATTACCCCTTGTACAGGCGTTTTCGCAAGAGAAGCAATTTTTCCCATCCATTTTCGTAATAATGGTGAACTTGCTAATGCATGTCCAGTCACAAGTACTAATGCCATTTGCATTGAGAAAGCAAGAAGACCCCAGAAACCATCTCCCCACATTTGTACCATATCCATCGGTGAGCTTGGAGTAATGAAGACACCAAGGAAAAAGATAAGAATGGTTAAGATCATAGCAAAGACGAGTGGATCTGGTAAATAACGCTCCACCATTTTCGAGAAAAAGTTAGTAATAGATCCTACCATATTGTTCCTCCGTTCTGGAAAATCATTTATTTTTATGTGCTAATTTCTTGTATCCATGTTTTTGCTAAGCTGAACAATATTGTCCATAAACAAAATCATTTCACTGAGAATTCCCTCTCATGTTAATTCTCCATTTCAACAATCGTTGCAACTCCTTGGCCGCCCCCAATACATAATGTAGCTAATCCATAGTGAGAATTACGGCGTTGCATTTCATATAACAAAGTCACAAGTATACGTGCACCACTAGCACCAATTGGGTGGCCTAATGCAACTGCTCCACCATTGACATTCAAAATTTCTCTTGGAATTTTTAATTCTTGCCCTACTGCAAGTGATTGTGACGCAAATGCTTCGTTTGCTTCAACAAGATCTATTGCATCCATTGTTAATCCAGCTTTTTTTAGTGCTTTTTTCGTAGCAGGTACCGGCCCAATCCCCATAATTTTTGGATCTACACCTGCTGAACCATTACCACGAATTACCGCCATCGGTTTAATACCTAGTTCTTCTGCCTTCTCTCGACTCATTAGTACTAATGCGGCTGCGCCATCATTAATACCAGATGCATTACCTGCAGTTACAGTACCATCTTTTTTAAATGCTGGTTTTAATTTGGCAAGCTTTTCAGCAGTAACTCCTTCACGAGGAAATTCATCTGTGTCAAAAATAATTGGATCGCCCTTACGTTGAGGAATCTCAATCGGCACAATCTCAGCTTTGAATTTTCCAGCTTTAATGGCGCTCTCTGTTTTTTGTTGGCTCCAAGCAGCAAATTCATCTTGTTCTTCTCTACTAATATTGTATTTTTCTGCTATATTTTCAGCAGTGACCCCCATGTGATAAGAATTAATAGAACATTGCAGGCCATCTAAAATCATACTGTCATAAATTTTCCCATCTCCCATACGATACCCTGAACGGCCTTTTGTCAATAAGTAAGGTGCCATACTCATATTTTCCATGCCACCTGCTACTATAACCTCAGCATCTCCTGTTTGGATAGCTTGCGTAGCAAGATGTACAGCTTTCAATCCAGATCCACATAGTTTATTGATAGCCATAGCAGTTACTTCAATTGGTAATCCCGCCTTAAGTGCAGCTTGTCGGGCAGGTCCTTGACCAAGACCCGCTTGAAGAACATTCCCCATGATGACTTCATCTACTTGTTCCCCTTGAATCCCTGCACGATTTAGAGCTTCTCTAATGACAATTGCTCCTAATTCCGTAGCAGGTGTATTATGTAAAGCACCCATAAAACTACCAATTGGCGTTCTAACAGCACTTACAATAACAACATCGCGCATATGCCCATCTCCTTTATTCATTTATCTTGATTCACACTAAAATTGTAAATTTGTAAATATTAATAATGCTATTTTTCTAAAGTTATAATTGTCCTCTTCTAAAAAGAAAATCCACGAAAATTTTATCGAATAGCATTAATACCCCCTATTCCTATTATTGAAAATTATTGTGCAGAAATTAAATCAGGAGATATTATAAATGGAGCTTCTGTCTTTTCCTTTACTTCTTCAAGGGATGCTCCTTCTTGTATTTCGATTAGAAGCATTCCATTTGGGGTAAAGTCGAAAACTGCCAAATCAGTGATTAATCGTTGTACAACTTGCTTTCCAGTAAGAGGTAATGTACATTCTTTTTTTATTTTTGACTCACCATGCTTATTTACATGCTCCATTATGACAATTACCTTTTTGGCACCATTCACAAGGTCCATAGCTCCGCCCATACCTTTTACCATTTTTCCAGGAATCATCCAGTTAGCTAAATCCCCTTGTTCAGATACTTCCATACCCCCAAGAATCGCTAAGTCTATATGTCCTCCTCGAATCATGGCAAATGATTCCGCACTATCAAAAAAAGAAGCCCCCGGTACAGTTGTGACAGTTTCCTTGCCAGCATTAATTAAATCTGGATCTTCCATTCCTTCTAACGGATAAGGTCCAATACCTAATAGTCCATTTTCTGATTGAAGTAAAACGTTGAAATCAGTAGGAATTTCATTTGCAACAAGTGTAGGTATACCAATACCAAGATTAACATTCATGCCATCTTCAACTTCCATAACGGCTCTCTTCACAATTTTAAGATGTGTATCTTTCATTTTCGACACTCCATTCTATTAAATTAAGCTTTCACAACTGTGAGTTTCTCAATTCGTTTTTGATAATCCGTTCCAAGTAAAAGTCGTTGTACATAAATGCCTGGCAAATGAATTTCATCAGGATCTAATTCTCCTGGTTCAACAATTTCCTCTACTTCTGCAATCGTTATTTTCCCCGCCATAGCTGCAAGTGGATTAAAATTACGAGCTGTTTTTCGAAATACTAAGTTCCCAAGTGTATCTGCTTTCCAAGCCTTAATAAGTGCAAAATCCCCTACAATCCCATGTTCAAGTAGGTATGTCTTCCCATCAAAATCCTTTGTTTCTTTCCCTTCAGCAATTGGAGTACCGACACCAGTTGCTGTATAAAAGCCAGGAATCCCAGCACCACCAGCACGAATTCTTTCTGCTAGAGTACCTTGAGGGACTAACTCAACTTCTAATTCACCGCTTAAAAATTGCTGTTCAAATGTTTTATTTTCTCCTACGTATGAGGAAATCATTTTTTTAATTTGACGGTTAGCGAGTAATAATCCCAATCCCCAATCATCTACCCCGCAATTATTACTCACAATGGTCAAATCTTTTGTGCCTTTTTCTTTAAGCGCTTGTATAGAAAATTCAGGAATCCCTGAAAGACCGAAACCACCAACAATTAAAGTAGATCCATCTTCAATATCAGAAACCGCTTCCAAAAATGAATCCATCACTTTACTTTTCTTCATATAATTTACCCCTCTGCAGTGTTACTATTATTCTGATTTCTACATGATTTAGTTTACAATTTGTTTTTTTATAAGTAAAATTCATAAATAGAATAAATATCATGAATACAGTGAATAAATCGGAGGGACCAATAATGGATTTACGAGAGATACAGTTATTTATGAATGTAGCAGACCATCAAAGTTTTACAAAAGCAGCAGAGCAAACATACTTATCGCAGCCATCACTTAGTAAAGTTGTAAAAAAACTAGAAGAAGAGTTACAGGTAGAACTATTTGATCGCTCTACACGCCACCTCTGGCTAACAGATGCAGGCAAAATTGTATATCAACAAGGTCAAAAATCTCTAGAATCTCTCACAGAGCTAAAGATGCTATTAGATGAACTTAGAAATGTTAAAACTGGGAAAATAAAAATAGGTATACCGCCATTAGTAGGTACACTCGTTTTCCCTGATATGGCACTTAAGTTTCATGCAAAATATCCAAAAGTATGGCTTCAGCTTGTCGAATTAGGTGCCAAGAGGATTGTCCATCTTGTAGAAGACAGCGAGGTTGATTTAGCCATTTGTGTTCTACCAGTCGATGAAGAAAAACTAAACGTTTATCCCTTTATTTCAGATGAATTTGTAGTGTTTATTTATAATGACCATCCTCTAGCTAATAGAGAAAAATTGGCTATTAGTGAATTAAAAAATGAAAATTTTATCCTATTTTCAAATGATTTTACCTTACATGATTCGGTAATAAATGCTTGCAAAGAAAATGGATTTGACCCCAAGGTATCATATGAGACTTCTCAATGGGATTTAATCACAGAACTAATCTCAGCTAAAATGGGCATTGCCCTCTTGCCAAAGTCAATCTTTTATAAGCAAAACAATCCGAATGTTAAAATGATTCCTATTAAAGATTCCGTTTTTCACTGGAGACTTGCAATTATCACTAAAAAAGACACCTATCACTCTTTTGCAACAAGAGAACTACTAAAAATGCTAATAGGAAATCCAAATGAGGGAGCTTCTTTGAAATAAAGAATTGAGTGGGGTTTATAACATAATCATTGTATTCTTTTGTTTCAAATGTGGTATTTATTTCTGTAAATCTCCGAAGTGGTCTTTCTTGCAGATTCATCTCACCTGCTGTATTATAAGAATACAAGCTGCGTTGTACGTAATAATATTAAGTTTTAACCTTTGAGCTGTAATAGGGAGTTTAAATTGAGTACGGATTGGCATGCCGCATTCTTTGTTAATGCGGACAAACATGAAATATTCTGCAAACACCCACTTTGAGGAGTGGTGGTTTAAAACTTTCGATATTTTAAAATTACGGCAAAGGCGGCTTTACTAATATTAATATTTGATGTTCATAACATTTTTAGCACTTACCAATAGGTATGTGCTTTTTTAATGTGTGATTTTCATTTTTGTCAAATAGGTACATTTCTTTCACTTGAAACACTATCTATTAATATGTAAAAATAGCTAACCTTAATCTCTCTACAACATTTCACCATAAAACGAAAAAAATCGAAATTGCCTGATGCAATTTCGATTTTTTGATGAACTAAGACTAGTTCTGTCCCCGCCTCATACTATTATATAAAATAATAGACACTGGCAAACATTGCTGCACAACCTGCCATTACAAATACATGCCAGATTGCATGATTATATGGAATGCGTTTATTTTTATAAAAATAAGTACCTACCGAATAAATGACACCGCCAAGTAGCAATACTAGAAAACCTTTTAGCGTAATATGTGTGATTAGTGGTTTATATGCAAAAACGATAAGCCAGCCCATTCCTAAATAGACGATTAAAGATAAGGTTTTAAAACGATAAACAAAGAACATCTTCATGATGACGCCAATAATTGTTAATATCCACTCAATCCAGAAAATAACCCAGCCCGTTTTTCCACCCACTGCAACAAGTGCAATTGGAGTATATGTACCCGCTATTAAAAAGTAAATTGAACTATGATCCATCTTTTTAAAAAAGCTCTTATAAATAGGAACACTATGATAAAGTGTAGAACATAAGAACAATAACATCATTGATAAACCAAAAACAATATAACTAAACAATTCAATTTTCGAACCGTTCTCATTCGCCTTTTCAATAAGTAATATCAATCCTGGAATTGCTAACAAAAATGATACACCATGAGTTAATGCATTCCAAAATTCTTCCTTTTTACTGTAACCATTCTCTAGTATCACAGCTTGTGCCATTCTCATCACTTCTTTCTTTTCAATTATCCACTATTTTAGACAACCAATATAGTAGTGCTTGTCATATATATAATATGACAAATAACATGATAAAAATTATTTAGCATATAAAGTTTGTATAAGTGACGCTGCTATGCTCAGTCCTGTTGAATCATTTAAGTGAACTCCCCACCACTTAACAACTTTACGGGGTATTTGAAGTGGGGATTCTTGGGAAGTAGATACTTTTTTACTAGCTATCTATATTTCACAAGCGCCTTTAGGCTATCGCCTAACCAACATTCATCCTTTCCCAACTTATTGGGCTTCGCTCTTCACATTTCTTGAGAAAGGGCAATTCTGTCGGGATTGGTTAAATATTATAGATGGGGATTTTTTGCTCTGCTATACATACTAGATTTACATAAATTTTAACATTTAGATTCTTATTTCATAAAGAGGAACACTAAAAAGGACGCTCTATAAAATAGTTACATCGTCAAACCACTGAAATTTTATGCTAGAATTTATGCAACACGTATTATCTCCTATTTTAACTTTTGTTTTGGCAACTTTACTATAAAGATATTTGGAGCTTACGTGTATTTTTTTACCCTAAATTGTTCGACAACCCTCAACAATCAGTATAGAACCGGACTGTCACTACCAAATTGTTGGACATGCACGGGTACACAATCGAGTAGGAGGGAGTGATTAACTCCCGACCTCTCACACCACCGTACGTACGG